>CANBSM010000019.1 GCA_947372155.1 Burkholderiaceae bacterium | reverse complement strand
TGGGCGCAGCGCTCCTGGTTTGCTGGCTTATAATTGCTTGGTCGATGGGTGAAATGCCAACGAGAGCAGCAGAATCAAAGGATGTAAGTACAACGACATAACCGCAGCTTCATAAATTCAATTAAAGCGAGCAGTTTATTTTTTAGCATTAATAACGGTAGTATTTTTCTTCGGGAGACAACATGGCTTCGGTAAATAAGGTCATCATCGTAGGTAACGTAGGACGTGATCCAGAGACGCGTTATATGCCAAGTGGCGACGCAGTTACAAACATCTCAGTAGCAACATCTGATCGCTACAAAGACAAACAAACCAACGAAATGAAAGAAACCACAGAATGGCACCGTGTTGCATTCTTTGGCAAGCTTGCAGAAATCGCTGGTCAGTACCTCAAAAAAGGTTCACAGGTTTATGTTGAAGGTCGTTTGCGAACACGCAAATGGACTGACGCTAGTGGCCAAGAAAAGTATTCCACAGAGATCGTTGCAGAAACAATGCAAATGCTTGGTGGCAAGCCAGTAGGCGGAAGCGGTGATGGTGGCGAGAGCTATAGCCGCTCAAAGCCGGCTGAGCAGTCAGCCCCTGCGGGATCAAGCGCTGCATCATTAGGCGCAATGGACGACGATATTCCGTTTTAAGTAATAACAACTAGCGCGGTCATCACCGCAATAGCAAAAACCCCTTCTAGGATTTCCTACAAGGGGTTTTTATTTGTCTATATTTCAATAAATTTACTGTCTTGCGTGCCGAATGTTATCTGGCCAGGGTGAATTGTGATCTGTGCGGAACGGATTGATATCTAAACCGCCGCGCCTTGTATAGCGTGCATACACAGACAATTTCTCCGGTTTGCACTGACGCTTGATATCAGTAAAAATCGTTTCCACGCAATGCTCGTGAAACTCGCCTAACTGCCTAAAGCCAATGAGGTAGCGCAATAAGCCTTCTTCAAGGATCGGTCTACCTTGGTAACGAATTTGCACGCTCGCCCAATCTGGCTGGCCAGTAACGGGGCAGTTGGATTTCAGTAGGTGTGAAACCAAGCATTGCTCAATGGGGCCAAAGGATTCATTAACGCCCAGTAGGCTTGGGTCTGCTGGCAGATTCGGTTCCACTTCAATATCCAATCTGTCCATCAAAATACCACCCATTTCTTGCATCCCTTTTTTAGAGACTGCTTCTGTTGGATTGATGCGGGTGGTGATCTTGCTACCCGCAACCGCAGATAAGTCTGTGATGAGGCGTTCTTTAACTTCGCTCTCATCTTCAAAGCGTGCGCTATTGAGGCTATTGAGATACAGCTTAAATGACTTGGACTCAATCATATTCGGCGAGTCTGCAGGAATCTGAAACTCTGCCAAAGCAATTTGTGGCTTACCTTTTTTATTGAGCCAACTCAGTTCAAAGGCATTCCAAATATCAACACCAACAAAAGGTAGGGCTTGACCTTCTTTAAGACCTAACTTCTTTCTATTCTCAGTTCTGGGGATGGGAAACAGCAAACTCGGATCATATTGATCTGGGTATTGTGTTGATTCTCCGAGCGGGATTGTTGCCATGAATTACTTAATTTCTGTTCGTTTTGACTGATTGTGTTTTTAGCTTTTAGGCTTATTTGATACGCCAGATACAACATGGCCTGTTGGCGCAACGGAGGCGGCCGATTGGCAGTGACCAGTTTGATCGTCAAAGAAAAAGTCGGGTTCAAATTCTCGTAAGAACTCGCTCTTTGAGAGGCCGCCTAAGAACATCGCTTCATCCACATCAATACCCCATGCCATCAGGGTCCGAATAGCGCGTTCATGTGCAGGGGCAGAGCGTGCTGTCACTAAGGCTGTGCGAATACGCATACCGTTTTCACTGGTGGAGCGTTGTAGTCTATGGAGCGCTTCTAGCAAGGGCTTGAATGGACCGGGAGGCAAGGGAATATCGACCTTCTTGCTTTCGTGATCCACAAAGGCTTCTAAACCTTTTTTCTGGAAGACTTGTTCGGCTTCATCGGAGAAAAGGACTGCGTCTCCGTCAAATGCAATGCGGATTTCATTGGGATGAGACTCGGCGGTTTTGCTGGACTCCGGATACACACGAGCTGCAGGAAAGCCCGCATCAATCGTTGCTCGTACGTCATCTTCATTTGCAGATAAGAAGAGGTTGGCATGTAGAGAGCGTAGATAGTGATACGGAGGTCTGCCCCTGGTAAATACGCCACGCTCTAAATGTAAGCCATGATGCTCGGCTGAGCGGAATACACGTAGGCCGCTGACGGGGTCATTGCGAGAAAGAATCACTACTTCAACACGTTGCTCACCCTCATCATTAAAAGCGAGGAGTTTCTTCACCAAAGGGAATGCCACCCCTTTTTGAGCTGCCTCACTCAGGCGCTCTAACTGCAACTTCATATAAGCGCTGTCATCGGTTGATTCGAAGATGCGATTTTCTTCTTCGAAATCAAACAGGGCGCGCGAAGAGATCGCGACGACGAGTTTTCCGGTGAGTGTGTATGACATTAAATAGGGCTTATTTTAGGAACAGGCGATAGGCAGGGTTATTGGTTTCATCCCAGTGTGGGTAACCCAAGGTTGCCAAGAAGCTTTGGAATTTCTTCTGCTCATTCTTGGGAACCTGAATACCAATCAGAATACGGCCATAGTCAGCACCATGATTGCGATAGTGAAACAGGCTGATATTCCAGTTGGGAGCCATGCTGGTTAAGAACTTCATCAAAGCACCCGGGCGCTCTGGGAATTCAAAACGGTAGAGCAATTCATCTTTAGCCAGTGCAGAATGTCCACCAACCATATGGCGTAAATGTGATTTTGCTAACTCATCATGCGTGAGATCAATTGTTGCAAACTTCGCTTTTCTAAAATGCTTTGCAATCGCTTCACTATCACCCGATTTTTGTGTGCTGATGCCAACAAAAATATGCGCTTCGCTTTGATCGCCGATGCGATAGTTAAATTCAGTAACGTTACGTTTGCCGAGTAATTCGCAGAAGCGTTTAAAAGAGCCGCGTTCTTCAGGAATGGTGACTGCAAACACCGCTTCACGGAACTCGCCAACATCTGCACGTTCAGCCACAAAGCGCAGGCGGCTAAAGTTCATATTCGCCCCGCAAGCCACAGCCACTAAGGTTTTCTTCTTGATACGTTTTTTCTCAACGTACTTCTTCATGCCTGCAATAGCTAGTGCACCAGCAGGCTCAAGAATACTGCGCGTATCGGTAAATACATCGTTAATAGCTGCACAAATTTCATCTGTGTCGACGGTGACAATTTCATCAACTACTTTTTTGCAGATACGGAATGTTTCTTTACCAACCAATTTCACTGCAGTGCCGTCTGAGAACAAACCGACATCTTTCATCTCAATGCGTTTATTCGCCTTGAGTGATTGATTCATGGCATCTGAGTCAGAGGCCTGAACGCCGATGACTTTTGTTTTGGGGCTAACGGCTTTGATGTATTCACCAATGCCAGAAATCAAACCGCCACCACCTATTGCGACAAACACTGCATCAATAGGTTTTTCGTATTGAGTAAAAATTTCGTGGGCGATTGTTCCTTGGCCTGCGATGACGTCAGGGTCATCAAAAGGGTGCACAAAAGTCAAACCCCGTTTTTTGCCAAGAATCTCAGAATGTTTGAAGGCATCACTATAGGATTCACCATGAAGGATGACTTCTACCCAGGATCCACCTCTGGCCTTGACTGCATCAATTTTGACGCTAGGGGTGGTGACCGGCATCACGATGACGGCTTTGCACTTCATTTTGGCTGCCGATAGGGCTACACCTTGGGCATGATTACCTGCGGAAGCTGCAATAACCCCACGTTTTAGGGCTTCTGGGGGTAAATGGGCCATTTTGTTATAGGCGCCACGGAGTTTGAAGGAGAAAACCGGCTGGTTATCCTCTCTTTTGAGTAGGACCTGGTTGCCCAAACGCTTTGTCAGTTCTGGGGCGAGCTGAAGTTCGGTTTCTCTGGCTACGTCATAGACGCGGGCCGATAAAATTTTCTTTAAATAGTTCGTTGCCATCCAATGAGCGTACCACGGATGGCTCCTAAGCCCTTAGATTTGCAAGGGTTTATCCCTTCGGGGAGCAACTTTCTCGGAATCCTGCCACTATCAGGTTCACTCAATTAAAATGCTTATTTATCAAATATGTCGCTATGAACGCACCATTGGCTTTGAACCAGTTGTTGGATGCTGAAGCGGGCTCTCCCCGTCTTCGTGAAATTCCCTACAACTACACCTCCTTTTCTGATCGAGAGATTGTTATTCGCTTGTTGGGCGAGGAGTCATGGCGCGTTCTCAATAACTTGCGAGGGGTTCGCCGTACAGGCCGTTCTGCGCGCATGTTGTTTGAAATTCTTGGTGATATTTGGGTGGTTCAGCGTAACCCGTTCTTGCAAGATGACTTGCTTGATAGCCCTAATCGCCGTAAACAATTAATCGATGCGCTTTGGCATCGCTTGGGCGAAGTCAAAAAGCGCAATAGTGGCGATTCTGCTGATCAAGTAGAGATTCTATTAAGTGCTGCTTATCGCGCAATTGAAAATTTCGAAAACGGATTTAAAGAAGTTGAAGTCATTCGTAAGCGCGCTCGCAAAGAGTTGGGTCGCCACACTGCTGCAGACAATATTTGTTTTGATGGTGTATCTCGTGCTGCTCACGTTACTGATGCAACTGACTGGCGTGTTGAGTTTCCGCTTGTTGTTCTCAAGCCCGATTATGAATCTGAAATCCCGGGCTTGGTGAAAGCTTGTATTGAATTAGGCCTCACGATTATTCCTCGTGGAGGCGGTACTGGTTATACCGGCGGCGCTATACCACTCTATGCAATGTCTGCAGTGATCAACACTGAGAAGTTGCAAGATATCGGCGGTGTAAAAGCTAAGAAACTGCCAGGCTTAGATCGTGAAGTATCCACAATCTTTACTGGTGCAGGCGTTGTGACTCGTCGCGTATCTGATGCTGCAGAGCATGCTGGTCTTGTGTTTGCGGTTGATCCTACTTCTGCTGATGCAAGCTGTATTGGTGGCAATATTGCTATGAATGCAGGTGGCAAGAAAGCGGTTCTTTGGGGAACTGCTTTAGATAATCTTGCTAGCTGGCGCATGGTTGATCCGCAAGGTAATTGGTTGGATGTTGAGCGTCTTGAACACAATATGGGCAAGATCCATGATGTTGGAACCGTACGTTTTCAACTCACTTGGTCCGATGGCAATAGCGAGCCAGGTCAGCGTATTCTGAAAACAGAATTACTAGAAGTTGAAGGTAGACGTTTTCGCAAAGAAGGTTTAGGTAAAGACGTTACTGATAAATTTTTATCCGGTTTACCTGGTGTGCAAAAAGAAGGTTGCGATGGTTTGATTACTAGCGCAACTTGGGTGTTGCATCGCATGCCAAAATTCATGCGCACGGTTTGCTTAGAGTTTTTTGGTCAAGCACGAGAAGCAATTCCAAGCATTGTGGAGATCAAAGCTTATTTAGACGGTTTAAGTAAGCAAGGTGGCCCAATTCTGGCTGGCCTTGAGCATTTAGATGATCGGTACTTGAAAGCGGTTGGCTACTCCACCAAATCAAAGCGTAATAGCATGCCGAAGATGGTATTGATTGGCGATATTGCTGGTGACAATGAAGAGGCGGTTGCTGCTGCTACTAGTGAAGTAGTGCGCATGGCGAACTTACGTGTTGGCGAAGGTTTTGTAGCCGTTAGTGCTGAGGCTCGCAAAAAGTTCTGGCTAGATCGTGCTCGTACTGCTGCGATTGCTCGTCATACCAATGCTTTTAAGATTAACGAAGACGTCGTGATTCCTTTGCCCCGTATGGGCGAGTACACCGATGGTATCGAACGCATCAATATTGAACTTTCACTCAAAAATAAGCTGCAAGTGCTTGATGGCCTAGAAGCTTTCTTAAAAAAGAGTGCGCTACCACTGGGTAAGAGTGATGCTGAATATGAAATTCCTACTGCAGAAATCTTGGGTGATCGGGTTCAGCAGGCCTTAGAGCTGATTGCTAAGGTGCGTGGACGTTGGGCAGAGTGGCTTACTGAAATGGACTCTTATTTCCCGCGCTTGCAGGACTACAGCTTGCGCGCCTCCTGGAAAGAGGAAGTGCGTTCAGAGTTGCGCATCATTTTTGGCGGTCTTGCATTTGAGCCGATTTTGGCTGAGTTAGAAGCAATCCACAAAAACATTTTGCGTAAGCGCGTATTCGTAGCTTTGCATATGCACGCTGGAGATGGAAACGTTCATACCAATATTCCGGTGAACTCCGATGACTACGAGATGCTACAAGATGCGCATTGTTCGGTGGACCGCATCATGAAATTGGCACGCTCTTTAGATGGCGTCATTTCTGGTGAGCATGGAATTGGTATTACAAAATTAGAATATTTAACTGAAGCCGAACTTAAAGACTTCCGTAGCTATAAAAATCGCGTAGATCCAGAGGGTCGATTTAACAAGGGCAAATTGATGCCTCATGCTGATCTTAGTATGGCCTACACGCCAAGCTTTGGTTTGATGGGTCACGAGTCGATCATCATGCAACAAAGCGATATTGGAGCGATTGCCGATAGTGTGAAAGATTGTTTACGTTGCGGTAAATGCAAGCCTGTCTGCTCAACCCACGTTCCACGTGCAAACTTGCTCTATAGCCCGCGTGACAAGATCCTTGCAACTTCTTTATTGATCGAAGCCTTCTTGTACGAAGAGCAGACCCGCCGCGGCGTTTCGATTCGTCATTGGGAAATGTTTGATGACGTTGCTGCACATTGCACGGTATGTCATAAGTGTTTGACGCCTTGCCCAGTCAAGATTGATTTTGGTGATGTAACAATGAATATGCGTAATTTATTGCGCAAGATGGGGCAGCAGCGTTTTAATCCTGGTACTGCTGCTTCGATGTTCTTCTTGAATGCCACTAGCCCAGAAAGCATTAATCTTGCTCGCAAGACTATGATTGGTTGGGGTTATAAGCTGCAACGCTTAGGTAACGATGTATTGCGTAAGTTTGCCAAGCAACAAACCGCTCATCCGCCTGCAACAGTAGGTAAGCCAAGCGTTAAAGAGCAGGTCATTTTCTTTGTAAATAAGAAGATGCCTGGCAATCTTCCTAAGAAAACGGCGCGCGCTTTATTAGATATTGAAGATGCAAACTATGTTCCCATTATTCGCGATCCTAAGACGACTTCTGCAGATACTGAAGCAGTGTTTTATTTCCCGGGTTGTGGGTCTGAGCGTTTGTTCTCGCAAGTTGGTTTAGCTACGCAAGCTATGTTGTGGAATGTAGGTGTACAAACTGTTCTGCCGCCTGGGTACCTTTGTTGTGGTTACCCCCAACGTGGCAATGGCGATTTCGATAAAGCGGATAAGATGATTACGGATAACCGCGTGTTATTCCATCGTGTTGCCAATACCCTGAATTATTTAGATATCAAGACCGTCGTTGTTTCGTGCGGAACTTGTTATGACCAGTTGGCTGGGTATCAGTTTGAACAGATTTTCCCTGGCTGCCGCATCATCGATATTCATGAGTTCTTGGCTGAGAAGGGCGTTAAGCTCTCCGGAGTAACGGGCGTGAAGTACATGTATCACGATCCCTGCCACTCCCCAATGAAGTTGCAAGATCCCTTGAAGACTGTGAATGAGTTAATTCAACTCGAAGACGGCAAAGCGATTGCGAAGAATGATCGCTGCTGTGGTGAGTCTGGCACATTGGCCGTCACACGTCCTGACATTTCTACTCAAGTGCGTTTCCGTAAGCAGATTGAGATGGAAAAAGCCGCGACTGATTTGCGCAAAGATGATTTCACTGGTGATATCAAAGTATTAACTAGCTGCCCGTCATGCTTGCAAGGCCTGACACGTTTTGATACCGATAGCGACACTACAGCCGATTACATCGTAGTTGAGATGGCACAGAAGCTACTTGGCAAAGACTGGATGCAAGATTACGTAGCTAAGGCTAATCAAGGTGGTATTGAAAGGGTGCTCGTTTAATGATTCCGAGCAATATCGTCGTGCATCAGCAATCCAAGGTTTTAGAGCTCACTTATGAGGGGGGCAAGACCTATCGTTTGCCTTTTGAGTTGTTAAGAGTTTTATCTCCTTCTGCTGAAGTTCAGGGTCACGGTCCCGGGCAGGAAACATTGCAGACTGGTAAACGTGATGTCTTAATTGCCAATATTGAGCCTGTTGGGCACTACGCACTCAAGCCCAGTTTTTCTGATGGGCATGATTCAGGCTTGTTTACCTGGGATTATTTATTGTTTCTATCTGAAAACCAGGAACAGTTATGGAAAGAGCATTTAGATAAATTAGCTGCTGCCGGCTTAGAGCGTGATACACCAATGACTCAGGCTGGCGGTGCATCAGGCCATTCTTGTGGAAGCCACTAATGAGTAAAACGCACTTCGGTTATCAAAGTGTTGATGAGGCGGAAAAGGCCGGTAAGGTTGCCGAAGTCTTTCATTCGGTAGCTAGCAAATATGATGTGATGAATGACTTGATGTCATTCGGACTGCATCGTGTTTGGAAAAAAGTGACGATTGCCAGAGCAAATGTTCGCCCAGGTCAAAAGATCTTAGATATTGCCGGCGGTACTGGTGATCTGGCTGCGGCCTTTGCTAAGGCTGCCGACTGGGGAAGCAACCCAGAAGCTCAAGTGTGGTTAAGTGATATCAATGCCTCAATGTTGGGTGTTGGGCGTGATCGCTTATTGGATCGTGGTATGGCTTTGCCCTGCGTACAGTTTGATGCCGAAAAAATACCTTTCCCCAATAACCATTTTGATGTGGTGACAGTTGCTTTTGGTTTGCGCAACATGACCCATAAAGATGTCGCCTTGGGTGAGATGTGTCGCGTGATCAAGCCGGGTGGCCGAGTATTGGTATTGGAGTTCTCCAAGCCTGATGCCTTTTTGCAACCTGTATATGACACTTATTCCTTTAAGGTTTTGCCTTGGTTGGGCGAGAAGATTGCCCAGGATTCAGAAAGCTATCGCTACTTAGCGGAATCTATTCGCATGCATCCGGATGCAGAAACCCTCAAGGAAATGATGTTAGAAGTAGGTTTTGATGAAGTAGAAACCCACAGGATGACTGGGGGTATCGTTGCCTTACATATTGGTATTAAATACTGATAGTTGTATAGTTTTTAAACTCTTAAAAACTAAAGAAGTTCAGCAGTCAAAAGAAGGGGTAAATATAAAAATGAATCAACATTTTTTTAAAGCGGTTCTCTTGAGTTTTACTTTGATCATTGGAATGGTTGGTCAGGTGGATGCTGCTCGCTTGGGCGGCGGCAGAAGTCTTGGTCGGGCTCCAAGTGCACCAATGCAACGTCAGGCTGCTCCTGTGCAAAAGCCAGTTCAGCAAGCGCAGCCAGCTGCCCCAGCCCCAGCTCCGCAAGCACCTGCGCCTAGTCGTTTTGGTGGCATGGGCGGCATTTTAGGCGGCCTAGCTGCTGGTTTGGGAATTGGCTATCTCTTATCTCATTTCGGAATGGGTGAGGCGGCATCTTCTCTAATTACTGGTTTGCTGATCGCCATGTTGGCGGGCTTTGTCATCATGTTTGTGATTCGTAAATTATTGCCAGCGATGTCTGGTGCTGGTCAAAACTCAAATATTCCATCACAAGGTATGCAGCGTAATAACGTTGAGATGCCAAGACAAGAGCCTGCATTTACTCCTGCCGCAAACGCTTTTGGTGGCGTGAGCGCAGAGCCTGAGGTATTTCAGTCAACCTTGCCACCTGGTTTTGATCAACAAACCTTTTTGGAAAATGCAAAACAATATTTTGTGACTTTACAAAAAGCTTGGGACCAAGGCGATCTTGCATCTTTACGTGAATTCACGACCCCGGACATGTTTGCCACAATTCAGCAAGATTTAGCTGGCCGTACTGATGGCAGCAACCAAACCGATGTCCTGACTATTAATGCGCAACTCCTTGGTGTCGAGACAGCTGATGGTCATTACTTCTGTAGTGTGCAGTTCAGCGGCATGATTCGTGAGCAGCAGGGTGCTCCAGCGAGTGACTTCTCAGAAATCTGGAATTTAAGTAAGCCTGTTGAAGGTCCTGGCGGTTGGGTACTGGCGGGTATCTCCCAGTTGGTTTAAGCTTTAGGTACTTTCCGTCGGAAAACCCGCACTAGTGCGGGTTTTTTACACTCATGAATACACATTTTTCAACTACCCATACGATTGCTTCTGGCGCTGCCTGCCGGGGGATGAATCACGTATTGGGTAGCGAGCCTTGGGCTTCTGCAGAATTGGCTCGCCATGCGAATAAAACTATTTTGTTGCAGCTACCCTTTGGAAATCTGTGTTTTGAGATTCAAGCCAATGGTCTGTTAGCTAGCTTAAAAGAGATCGAGGCGCCTTCGCTTACATTGGAGGTTTCGTCTAAGGCGTTGCGCGACTTAGCGGGTAGCTCAGGTTCTTTGCGAGAGCAGGCTTTTAAGGCTGTCAAAATTACCGGTGACGCAGACTTGGCTCAACTATTAGGGCGCTTAGCAGGGCAGTTACGCTGGGAGTATGAGGAAGATTTGGCTCGCCTAATGGGTGATGCACCGGCAAACTTTGCCGTAAGACAAGGTAAAAAGTTTGTATCCGCCACCAGGTCTGCTGCTACAGATTTGCTGGACAATGTAGTGGAATATGTAAGCGAAGAGAAAAAGGTGCTTTTAAATAAACGCGACTTTATGGTTCGTAAATCTGAATTAAGCGAATTACGCGAGTCTGTGGATCGCATGGAAAAGCGCATTCAACTATTAGAGCAAAAGGCTAAATAAATCGTGCGTCGAATTGCTCGTCTCTTTTTCATATTCTTTACCGCCTGGCGATATGGTTTATTGCCACTTCTGCGTGATCTTCTGAAGCCTGGTATTCGTCGAGGCTTCTTAACGATATTGTGCTGGGCTTCTCCAGGTCGCCATTTACCTAGAGGCGATCGCATTCGATTAACTCTAGAAGCACTGGGCCCTATTTTTGTGAAGTTCGGTCAGGTGCTGTCTACCCGCCGTGATTTACTGCCAGAAGATATTGCAAATGAATTAGCTAAATTACAAGATCAGGTGCCACCATTCTCAAACGAAGAGTCGCGTCGCTTGATTGAGAAGGATTTAGGGCAGCCGATTGAGGAAGTATTTATTAGTTTTGATGCAACTCCCGTTGCCAGCGCATCTGTTGCACAAGTCCACTTCGGAGTATTGCGTGGCACAGTTAAACACCCTGAGTGGGAAGGTCGCGCCGTAGCCATAAAAGTCTTACGTCCAGGCATTCTCCCGGTAATTGACGGTGATATAGCGCTGATGTATGACTTGGCTAAAGTCATAGAAAAGATCTCTGAGGATGGTCGTCGATTAAAGCCACGAGAGAACGTGGCAGAGTTTGATAGGCATTTGCATGATGAATTAGATCTCATGCGCGAAGCAGCTAATGCAAGCCAGTTGCGCAGGCAGTTTGCAGACTCGAAAAAATTAATGATCCCTGAGATGTATTGGGATCTATGTCACACCAACGTGATTGTCATGGAGAGAATGTATGGCATTTCGATTGGTAAGACTGCGGCATTAAAAGAAGCTGGTGTGGACTTTAAAAAGCTCGCTTCCGATGGCGTAGAAATATTCTTTACCCAAGTATTTGAGTATGGTTTCTTTCATGCAGATATGCATCCTGGAAACATCATGATTAGTTTGGAGCCTGAAACATTTGGCCGCTTTATTTCTCTCGACTTTGGAATCGTTGGTGCATTAAGTGAATCTGATAAAAATTATTTGGCACTGAACTTCCTTGCATTCTTTAATCGTGACTACCGCCGTGTTGCTGAGTTGCATATCGAGTCGGGCTGGGTTCCTGCTAATACCCGAGTGGAAGAGTTGGAGGGTGCGGTACGTTCTGTTTGCGAACCGTATTTTGATCGCCCCCTGAAAGAGATTTCCCTGGGTATTGTCTTGATGCGCTTATTCCAGACCTCCCGTCGTTTTAAAGTGGAAATTCAGCCGCAACTGACCTTGTTGCAAAAAACCCTCTTAAATGTCGAGGGGCTAGCCCGTCAGTTGGATCCGGATTTGGATCTTTGGAAAACAGCTAAGCCAATTCTGGAAAAATGGGTCAGTCAGCAGTTGGGATGGCGTGGTCTGCTAGATGGACTGAAGGAAGAGGCGCCTACCTGGGCCAAAATTCTGCCGACATTGCCACGATTGATTGCCGATAGCCTAACGCAGGCTCGCCAGCCCTTAAAAGACCAAAACGCTGAATTAGAGGTCTTAAAGGCCCTTTTATTGCAAGAAAGGCGTACACATCGCTTACTGGCGGGGGCTTTACTCTTTGCCGGCGGGTTTTTAGCCGGAATTTTGATCATCAGCCTAGGCGTTTATTAGTCTCTCGCTGAATGGCCACTAACCCGCTAAAATAGCGGGTTAGGCAGAACACATGAAAAAATACTTTATCGCTGGCATCCTCGTTTGGGCACCATTGTCGATCACCATTTGGGTGATTGCTTGGGGTTTGGGTCTGCTCGATGGTGTTTTTGGTTCTGTGATGCACGCCATTATTGTGGTTCTCCCGGCAGACGCCGCCAGAGATTTGCAGCATTTCCGCGATCTTCCAGGCGTTGGAATATTGATTGTGATTGTGGTGATTCTTCTAACGGGATTGACTGCAATTAATTTTGCCGGACAGTGGTGGTTAAAGGTTTGGGATAAGTTTGTTAATCGCATACCGATTGTCCGCTCAATTTATTCCAGCGTTCAGCAAGTGTCATCTACTTTATTCTCTGGCAGTGGACAAGCTTTTAGCAAAGCCTTGCTGATTCGTTATCCCCATGCCGATTCTTGGGTGATTGCTTTCCAAACTGGTATTCCTGCAAGAGAAGTCACTGCTAAATTAGGTGAAGATTACGTCAACGTATTTCTTCCTACCACTCCAAATCCAACCTCTGGTTTTTTCATGATCGTGCCACGTGCACAAACGATTGAATTAGAGATGAGCGTGGAAGAGGCCCTGAAACATATTGTTTCAATGGGCTCCGTTCCTCCCAATAGTTCTAGTGGTTTAACTGCTTCCCAGTTACCACACCATTTTTGATTTATAGGAAATTGTTATGTCGATGCGAAGCCATACCTGCGGCCAGGTAACCGATTCACTAATTGGTCAAGAAGTCACACTCTCCGGCTGGGTTAACCGCCGCCGCGACCATGGAGGCGTGATCTTTATTGACTTGCGTGACCGCGAAGGTTTTGTGCAAGTTGTTTGTGATCCCGATCGCCCAGAAATGTTTGCGCTTGCTGAGCAAGTGCGCAGTGAATTTTGTATTCAGATCAAAGGCCTTGTTCGTGCTCGTCCAGCTGGAACTGAGAACGCGGATTTAGTTAGCGGAAAGGTAGAGATTCTCTGCCATAGCTTAGTGATCCTCAATGCTTCTGTAACCCCACCATTCCAAATTGATGATGAGAATTTGTCTGAGACTACTCGTCTGACTCATCGTGTATTAGATTTACGTCGCCCACAAATGCAAAAGAATTTACGTTTGCGTTACAACGTGGCGATGGAGTGTCGCCGTTATTTGGATGACGCTGGCTTTATCGATATTGAAACACCAATGCTCACGAAGAGTACACCAGAAGGAGCGCGTGATTATCTCGTTCCTTCACGTGTACATGATGGTCAGTTCTTTGCATTGCCACAGTCGCCACAATTGTTTAAGCAATTGTTAATGGTGGCTGGCTTTGATCGCTACTATCAAATTACTAAGTGTTTCCGCGACGAAGATTTGCGCGCAGATCGTCAGCCTGAATTTACTCAGATCGACTGTGAAACAGCTTTCTTAGACGAGTTAGAAATTCGTGATTTATTTGAAAACATGATCCGTCATATTTTCAAGAAGACCATGAATGTAGAGTTGCCTAACCCATTCCCAACGATGCCTTATTCCGAAGGTATGGCGCGTTTTGGATCTGATAAGCCTGATTTACGCGTGAACTTTGAATTCACCGAATTGACCGATTTAATGAAAGACGTTGATTTCAAGGTGTTCTCAGGAGCCGCCAATCAAGATGGTGGGCGTGTAGTGGGTCTGTGCGTGCCTGGTGGCGCTGAAATCAGCCGTAGCGAAATCGATGACTACACCCAATTCGTCAGCATCTATGGGGCTAAGGGTTTGGCTTGGATCAAAGTCAATTCTGTTGCTGAAGGCCGCAATGGCTTGCAGTCTCCAATCGTGAAGAATTTGCATGACGCTGCTATCGAAGGCATCTTGAAGCGCACCGGCGCAAAAGATGGCGACATTATTTTCTTTGGTGCTGATAAAGAAAAAGTTGTAAACGATGCGATTGGTAATCTACGTTTACGCGTTGGTCAATCCGCTTGGGGTAAAGAGCATGGTCTCTTTACTGAAGGTTGGAAGCCATTGTGGGTCGTAGATTTCCCAATGTTTGATTACGATGAAGGCGAAGCCCGTTGGGTTGCTTGCCATCATCCGTTTACCAGCCCTAAAGATGAGCACATGAAGTATCTGGAGTCTGATCCAGGTAAGTGCTTGGCTAAAGCGTATGACATGGTTCTGAATGGTAGTGAAATTGGTGGCGGTTCTGTACGTATTCACCAAGAAGCGGTTCAAAGCCAGGTATTCCGCGCATTAAAAATTGATGCGGAAGAAGCGCAAGCGAAGTTTGGTTTCTTGTTAGATGCACTTCAGTATGGCGCGCCTCCTCATGGCGGTATTGCGTTCGGTCTAGATCGCATCGTCACCATGATGACTGGTGCAGAATCCATTCGTGATGTGATTGCCTTCCCTAAAACACAACGTGCGCAATGCTTGTTAACACAGGCTCCTAGCCCAGTCGATGAGCGTCAGTTACGTGAGTTACATATCCGTTTGCGTCAAGCTACGCCAGCTGCTTAAAGCAACTTAAGTAGTGCCCACCTTGAAAATCCCTATTTCGGTTTTAGTTGTTATCTATAAATCGAATAGGGATGTTTTATTGATAGAGCGCGCTGATCGCTCTGGCTTTTGGCAGTCGGTGACTGGTAGCCTTGATGCTCTGGATGAAGATCTGGCTTTTGCAGCTACCCGTGAGGTTTTTGAAGAAACGGGTATTGCTGTTGATCATTTGCCGGCAGGTGCATTACGGAACATGTATCACCAAATCGAATATGAAATCTATCCCGAGTGGCGCTTTCGCTATGCTCCAGGGGTCACTCGAAATACTGAGCACTGGTTTGCGCTAGAAGTTCCAGATCACACATCAATCAAGCTAGCTCCAAGAGAGCATGTTGCATTTGAGTGGCTGCCTTATGAAGAAGCTGCCAAGAAATGTTTTTCTCCCAGCAATGGCGAGGCTATTCTGAAATTATTTTCTACGAACTAAGCTAAGCCAAATAAGCAATTAGGAATAAGATAGAGCGATGAGACATTCATCAGGACATCATCACGGTCACGCAGATTCAAAAACACCTCAAAGGGGTGACTGGCGCGTTATTCGCGATCTCCTGCCTTATCTTCTGGAGTATCGCTTTCGGGTAATTATTGCCCTGAGCTGCCTGATTGCCGCTAAGGTAGTTAATCTTGGTATTCCGATTGTGATGAAAGAGTTAATTGACTCTTTAGATATTAAAGCAAGCTCTCCTCAAGCCCTTTTGGTTGTTCCCTTGGGCATTATTCTGGCTTATGGCTTATTAAGAGTTTCCGCATCCTTATTTACAGAGTTGCGTGAAGCTTTATTTGCTAAGGTTACCCAGAATGCGGTCCGCAAAGTGGCGCTTCAGGTATTTGAGCATTTGCATTCTTTGGCGCTGAGTTTTCATCTAGCCCGCCAGACGGGTGGCGTGAGTCGAGATATCGAGCGCGGTACACGCGGTATCCAATCACTAATTTCTTACTCGCTCTATAGCATCCTGCCAACAGTAATTGAGTTTTGCTTGGTGCTGGGCTACCTTGCCTATTCATACGATATTTGGTTTGCCGCAATTACATTCATAGCCTTAGTCCTCTATATTGCTTTTACTGTTGTGGTGACTGAGTGGCGTACGCATTACCGCCGCACTATGAATGATATGGATTCAAAAGCCAATCAAAAGGCTATTGATTCCCTCTTGAACTTTGAGACAGTGAAGTATTTTGGTAACGAGGCCTTTGAGGCCAGCCGTTACGATGAAAACTTGCTGCGCTACCAAGCTGCTGCAGTCAAATCACAAAAGACCTTAGCTGTATTAAATCTTGGCCAGCAGGTCATTATTGCTACCGGCTTAATGCTCATTCTATGGCGGGCTACCGTTGGTGTGGTGAATGGCACGATGACCCTAGGCGATCTTGTATTGGTTAACACCTTAATGATTCAGCTTTATATTCCGCTCAATTTCTTGGG
>CANBSM010000018.1 GCA_947372155.1 Burkholderiaceae bacterium | reverse complement strand
ACTTGAGCAATCTTATTCAGAGTGCTTGGGATAAATGATTGACCACCAAATCCTGGATTTACGGACATGAGTAATACAAGATCTAATAATTCCAAGGTGTGATCGAGATGGTCTAGCGGCGTGGCCGGATTTAAAACAAGACCCGCTTGACATCCCTGATCGCGAATCAAGTTCAATGTGCGATTGACATGAGGGCTTGCTTCAGGATGAAAGCTAATTAAATTGGCACCCGCTTTGGCAAAGTCAGGGACGATACGATCTACCGGCTCGATCATTAAATGCACATCGATCACCGCAGGTTTGCCCTCTTTGTTTGCATAAGGCCGAATAGCCTCGCAAACCAAGGGACCAATAGTGAGGTTGGGCACATAGTGGTTATCCATCACGTCAAAGTGAATCCAGTCAGCGCCTGCCACTAAAACGTCCTGAACTTCCTTGCCAAGGCAGGCGAAGTCAGCCGACAAAATGGATGGGGCAATAACAAATTGACTATTTGAGGATGAATTTTGGCTTTCCATCCCTAGATTCTAGCTTGCAGTTGGCCTTAGGATGGAGCAGAATTCGTCCATGAATCCCCACGAAATGAGCATTACCGTCAAAGCCCAGTACCTTCCTGAGCAATCTGACCCCGATAACCACCAATTTGCCTTTGCTTATACGGTAACCATCCGCAATACGGGGGCGGCCAGCATTCAGGTGATTGCCCGCCATTGGTTCATTACAGACGGGGATAACGATGTCCAGGAGGTCCGAGGCTTGGGTGTTGTGGGACAACAGCCGTTATTGCGCTCTGGGGAGCATTTTGAGTACACCAGCTGGGCAACTTTGCCCACTCCCGCGGGAACCATGCGCGGGGAGTATTTTTGTGTGACTGAGGATGCCCAGTTCTTTCAGGCCCCTATCCCAGAATTTGTCCTGGTGATGCCACGTACCCTTCATTAATGTACGGCAGTGAGAATGCTATTGCTTGCCCTTACCTGTCCAGAGGACAATAAATAACAAAAGTCCCAAGGCTACAGCACCCTCAAAAACAAACAGTAGCATTGGGTATTCATCGAGTAAATTGGCAATCATGATTTCTAAATTTAAATTAGTTCCGCTAAGTGTATTCGCTATCTTGATAGCCAGCTTGATTGTTGGGTGTTCTGCGCCCCCCACTCGCGGTACGGGATATCGCTCGAGTGGCTCCGGTGCGTCACCATCAAGCTATAGCTCTTCGATTGCTAACTTTAGCGCCGTCTCCTGGCAGGCGCTACCCGGATGGCAGGAGGATGATCTGTCTCAGGCTTGGCCTGCTTGGTTAAAAAGTTGCGATGCTTTGCGCAAGAAGAATAGTGATGTGAATTGGCGCCAGGTTTGTGCTCAAGCTGGGAATATTGCAGGCCGTGATACGCAAGCTATTCGTAAATATTTTGAAAATAATTTTCAGGCTTATGAAATCCGTAACAGTTCTGGAAGTGATACAGGCTTAATCACGGGCTATTACGAGCCCGTGATGAATGGCTCACAAACTCGTACGAGCACTTATAACGTGCCTCTTTACGGCTATCCTAATGCTTGGCGCAAATCTAAGCCTACCCCAGGACCAAGCCGTGCCGAGCTGATGAGCTCCGGGGTCTTGCAGGGTTCTGAAGTTGCTTGGGTGCAAGATCCAGTGGCTGCAGCGTTCATGCAAATTCAAGGATCTGGAAAAATTCGTCTTGAGGATGGACGTATTTTGCGTCTGGGTTTTGCGGGCACTAATGATCAGCCTTTTAAATCCTTTGCTCAGTGGTTACTTGATCGCAAAGAAATCACACGCAGTGAGGCAACTATGCAAGGCATTTCACAATGGGCTAAAAGAAATCCTGGCCAAGTAAATGAAATGCTAAACGCTAATCCCCGTTTTGTTTTCTTTAAAGAATTGCCCGGTAACGTCTCGGCTGATCTAGGCCCCAATGGAGCGCTGGGTGTTCCGTTAACCGGTGAGCGCAGTATTGCGGTGGATTTACAGGCCTTACCATTGGGTGCACCAGTCTTTTTGGCAACCACTAAACCTTTAAGTAGTCAGCCTTTGCAAAAGCTAGTGATGGCGCAGGATACGGGCAAAGCAATTGTGGGCGGCGTAAGAGCTGACTACTATTGGGGATCGGGAGATGCTGCTGGAGAGATGGCCGGTCGCATGAAACAAAATGGCAAGATGTGGTTGTTGCTTCCACGTTAATCAATATATTTCAATGAAAGAAATTCATGAGCTACAAAACAATTTTGACTGAAGTAGATGGCAAGGTTGCTACCATCACCTTGAACCGCCCTGAAGTATTGAATGCCTTGAATGATCAACTTATGGAAGAGTTAGGCGCTGCCTTATTGGCTTTTGATGCAAACGACAATATTGGTTGCATGATTGTTACCGGTAGCGAAAAGGCGTTTGCTGCTGGAGCGGATATCGCTTCAATGGCTAAATATGGCTTAAAGGATGTTTATCGCGGCGACTTTATTACCCGCAATTGGGAAGAGATTAAAAAAGTGCGTAAGCCGGTAATCGCTGCTGTCTCTGGTTACGCTTTGGGTGGCGGCTGTGAATTGGCCATGATGTGTGACACGATCATGGCGGCTGACAACGCCAAGTTTGCTCAGCCTGAGGTTAAGCTAGGCATCATTCCGGGCGCTGGCGGTACACAGCGCTTACCGCGCGCAGTATCCAAGGCAAAAGCAATGGATCTAGCTTTGACAGGTCGCATGATGGATGCTGCTGAAGCTGAGCGTGCTGGTTTAGTCGCACGCATCTTCCCGCAAGCGGACTTATTAAAAGAGGTCAAGGCGATTGCTAAAGGAATCGCAGATATGCCTTTATTGACTGCAATGATGGTGAAGGAAAGCATTAACACTGCCTATGAGACAACCTTGTCTGAAGGCATTCATTTTGAGCGTCGCCTCTTTCATGCTTGCTTTGGAACGAATGACCAGAAAGAGGGCATGGCTGCATTCATGGAAAAACGCCCAGCAAAATTTACAAATTCTTAATGCAGTAATTCAAAAAGAATTTAGTTTTTTTCTAGGAAGTGTTGAGCTAGTTTGACCCAATAGCTCACACCCACTGGAATTAAGGAATCATTGAAGTCGTAGGAAGGGTTATGTAAGTGGCATGGGCCCATGCCATGACCTACTGAGCGATGATCGCCGTCCCCATTCCCTAAGAATACGTAGCAACCTGGCTTTTCTAGCAACATAAATGCAAAGTCTTCTGCTCCCATAGTGGGATCAATTGAAGTATTCACATTTTGCTTGCCAACCAATTCACTCATGACCTCTGTAGCGAACTCTACTTCGTTAACGTGATTAATCAGGGGCGGGTAATTTCTCGAAAAAGAAATTTCTGCTTGGCAATCAAAGGCACTGGAAACGCTATGGGCAATTTCTCGAAGACGTTGCTCAATAAGATCCAAGACATCCAAAGTAAATGTCCGCACCGTACCGCCGATGAATGCGTTATCTGGAATGACATTGCTCGTTTCACCCGCATGAAATTGCGTAATCGATAAAACTGCGGCATCCACGGGACGTTTATTGCGCGTAATGATGCTTTGTAATGCAAGCACTACTTGGGCACCAGCAAATACTGGATCTGCGCTATTGTGGGGTAGGGCAGCATGACCACCCTTGCCAGTGATGGTAATTTCAAAGGTATTGCTTGAAGCCATCATTGGGCCAGAGGTCACTCCAAAGTGACCTTCTGCCAAGCCTGGCCAATTATGTAAGCCAAATACTGCATCGCATGGAAACTCTTTGAAGAGCCCATCCTTAATCATTTCATTAGCACCAGCACCACCTTCTTCAGCTGGTTGGAAAATAAAAATCACCGTGCCTTTGAAGTCGCGGTGATTTGATAAATATTGTGCGGCGCCAAGCAGCATTGCGGTATGACCATCATGTCCGCAAGCATGCATTTTTCCAGGGTTGGTTGATGCATGAGCAAAGTTGTTGTGCTCCTGCAATGGAAGCGCGTCCATATCGGCGCGCAAACCAATCATTTTGCCGGGGCCTAAGTCGCCATCTAAACGGCCTACGACTCCAGTTTTTCCAATGCCGCGATAGACAGAAATTCCCCAGCTAGAAAGCGCTTCTGCAACTAGATCAGCAGTGCGATTTTCTTCGAAACGCAATTCAGGATGCGCATGAATATTGCGCCGAATATCTTGAATAGCTTCCGCGGAGTCAATAATTTCTGGGGATAAATGCATCCCTTCATCTTATCCGAAAGTCTTTGGATATGCCTTTTGAGCGAAATTACCGCAAATTAATTGTTGGGTAATTGCATGTGCTTTGCAGCAAAACTCAAAGCCTCAATTAAATATGGACCGTTATCGGCCTTTTGGAGTTCTTTTGGAAGCATTGGAATTGAGCCTAAAAAAGGTGCCTCAATTCTGGCTTGCAGTGTTATTAGGTTTTCTTGAAGCAGTGGCATTTCTGTGGACAGGGTGTTGGCTACCCAGCCTGCAATACTTAAATTACGCGCTTTTATTGCCTCATGGGTCAGAAGGGCATGATTGATGCAACCTAATTTCATGCCGACCACCAGGATGATGGGTAATTTAATTTCTTGGGCGAAAGTCGCTAAATCTTCCTGATCATTCAGGGGGATGAGTAAGCCACCGGCACCTTCAACTACAACGCAATCTGCCTGGTTTTGAATATTTCGAAAGCCCTGCAGGATCACGCTCATTTCAAGTTTCAGCCCTTGATGGGCTGCGACTAAATGTGGAGCCGCTGGCTGATTCAATACATAAGGGCATAAACTCAATTCCCTAGAGTGCAGGTTTGAGGCGATGCGCAGTGTCTCTAAATCTTCATTCAGAGTGAGGCCTTGTGCATCTTGATAAGTTCCGGCAACCACAGGTTTAAAACCAATTGCATTTATTCCCTGCTCCCGCAATTTTAGAATGAGAGCACCACTGACTAAAGTTTTACCAACCTCAGTGTCTGTGCCAGCGACAAAGAAGCCTGCGGACTTACTCATGAGATCCCTTTTGAATAACTACTTGCTCAATGGCTTTTAAGGTATTGATGAGTTGACGCACATCTGCTTCGCCATGGTTAGCAGAGAACGTAATGCGTAATCTTGCGCTTCCATTGGGTACGGTAGGGGGACGAATAGCGGGAATCCAATAACCAGCATCATCAAGTAACTTGGCAGCAAGCAACGCATTAGCATTGCTGCCCAAAATGACAGGCTGAATGGCGGTACATGAGGAAACCTTTACCCATTGAGAAAACTGCATTTCATCTTGCCAGATGCGAATGAGTTTATTGAGTTGAGTGCGCCGTTTGCTACCCTCGTCCCCTTCAATGATTTGCAAGCTCTTTGACAGCGTATGTGCTATCGCAGGTGGTGTTGCGGTACTGTAAATAAAAGGGCGACCCTTTTGAATAAGCCATTCAATAAAAGTGTTTTGCGCACAAACAAAAGCACCGCTGACGCCCGCAGCTTTTCCAAGGGTACCAATATAAATAATACGATCGGAGTAGGCATTCTCTTGCTCCAAAATGCCATGACCTTGTTTGCCCAACACCCCGAAACCATGGGCATCATCCACAAGCAACAATGCATCGTATTGCTCAGCAAGTTTTAATAATTCTTTCACTGGAGCGAGGTCGCCATCCATGCTAAAGACACCATCAGTAACAATGATCTTTAGTGGATGTTGATCTATTTTCAGTAATTCAGTTAATGAGTCCAGTTGCGTGTGATCAAACAGGGCGACATTTGCTTGGGTCTGCGCAGCTGCTAAACGAATTCCATCAATTAAAGAGGCATGATTGAGCTTTGCCGAATAAATACTGGTGGATTTTTGTGGCGCAAGTCTTGCCAAAGCTGTAATAGCAGTAAGGTTTGCGAGATAACCAGTGCTAAAAAATAGGGCCCGTGCATTCGGTATATGCTGCTTTTGAAAAGAGGCCAATTGGTTTTCAAGTAGCTCATGAGCCATGCTGTGACCGCTAATGAGATGAGAGGCCCCACTACCAACCCCATACTTTTGCCCGCCCTCAGCAAGTGCTTTGACTAAATCGGGATGATTTGCCAGTCCTAGATAGTCATTGCTACAAAACGCTTTCAGCTCGCGTCCACCGACTATGGCCTTGGTATCACATGGAGATGTAGTTGCTCTGAGTTTACGTTTGAGTAATTGCGACTCAAGATCGGCAATTTGCTCTTGCGCTAGTTTTAAGGCTTGATATGAATTTTTCATGTCAAGCTTTTCTCAAGAGCTATTTGTACGGCATTACCTAACTGCATAGTTTCTGCAGGCGACAAAATATAGGGCGGCATGACATAGATAGTATTGCCTATTGGTCTGATCAATACGCCTTCAATTAAACAGTTTGAGAACATGGTTCGCGCAAACAGCTGAGGATTTTTTAGGAACTGATACTTGATGTCAAACGCCAAGATCATTCCTTGTTGGCGCCAATACTCAATTCGAGAATCTGTTTTTGCCCATGCAAATGCATTTGCTAAATCCTTTGATCGCTCAATATTTTTTTCTAATACTTTGTCTATTTCAAATATCTCAAGACAGGCGAGGGCCGCAGCACAGGCTAATGGATTGCCGGTATACGAATGAGAATGCAAAAACCCTTGCTGAGTTTGATCGCCATAAAAAGCTTGGTAAATCTTGTCGGTAGTGAGGGAAAGGGATAGTGGAAGATAGCCGCCACTAATTCCTTTAGAAAGCGTCAAGAAATCTGGCCAAATATCAGCATGCTCACAGGCAAAGAACTTACCGCTCCGCCCGCAGCCCACTGCAATCTCATCTGCAATGAGATGTATTTCATAGCGATCACATAAAGCCCTTACTAGGCGGAGATATTCAGGCGAGTGCATTGCCATTTGTCCTGCACATTGCACTAAGGGCTCAACAATAATGGCGGCAATGTGTTGATGCTCTGTTGCGAATAATTCTTCAAGCTGTTTTGCCGCACGTCTTGCTACATCTTCTGCGCTCTCACCAGCTTTTGCATTGCGTGTATCAGGCGATGCAATGGTGAATACATCTTGCAAGAGCGACCCATAGGCTTCCCGAAAAATAGCAACATCTGTTACCGCTAAAGCACCCAGTGTTTCACCGTGGTAACCATTTTCTAAACAAACAAATTTTTTCTTTTGTGGTTTGCCATTGAGTTGCCAGTAGTGGTGACTCATCTTGAGTGCTATTTCTACTGCAGATGCGCCATCAGAAGCGTAGAAGACATGGCCTAAATGGTGGTCGGTGAGTGCGGATAGTTTTTCAGATAGCTCTACTACTGGCGGATGCGTAAATCCTGCGAGCATCACATGCTCAATTTTTTCGAGTTGTGCGGTAATCGCTTGATTGATGTGTGGGTTGGAGTGACCAAATAAATTAGTCCACCAAGAACTAATGGAGTCGAGTAAGGCATTGCCGTTTTCGTCGTATAGCCAGGCACCCCGCCCTTTTGTAATCCCAATCAGCGGAAAGGACTCATGCTGTTTCATCTGCGTGCATGGGTGCCAAACGGATTTAAGGCTGCGATCAACAAGGGGGATTTGATTTAAATCAGAAATAACCTTCATGTTTGATATTTGACCACTAGTTTTTCCAAATTCAGGCTTGTATCTGTTATGTTTATGCCTTGAATCCCCTCATTTTCTGGAATTTACCTATGCAGGACACTCAAACCGTTGAAAAACCCTTAACCCAGTTCAAATCTAAGGCTGATTTGCATCAGGAGGTAAACCTTGGGGTTGGGACATCTGACGAGTGGTCGGTAGCTCAAATTGAAGCCTTATTTGCACTCCCTTTGAATGCATTGATGCTCAAGGCTCAAGAGACTCACAAGGCCTATTTTCCGGAGGGCGATGTTGAATTAGCTACTCTGTTATCAATTAAGACCGGTGGATGCCCTGAAGACTGTGGCTATTGTCCGCAAGCTGCTCGATATGACACTGACGTTAAGGCTGAGAAGTTGATGGGCTTGGAAGAGGTTCTAGAGGCAGCTAAAGCTGCAAAAGCTGCCGGTTCTAACCGTTTCTGTATGGGTGCTGCTTGGCGCGAACCTAAAGACCGCGATATTGAAAAAGTCACCGCCATGATCAAGGGCGTCAAGGCCTTGGGTCTTGAAACCTGCGCCACCTTAGGGATGCTGGAGGCGGGTCAAGCCCAGGCGCTGCAAGAGGCTGGCTTGGACTTTTATAACCATAACTTGGACACCAGCGAAGATTTTTACCGCTCTGTGATCTCAACCAGAGGCTACCAAGACCGTTTGGATACGATTTCCAATGTCCGTGCCGCTGGCATGTCGGTTTGTTGTGGCGGTATTGTGGGTATGGGCGAATCTAGAGAGCAGCGTGCTGCATTCTTGGCGCGTTTAGCTAATTTGAGCCCCTACCCAGAATCAGTCCCTATCAATCATTTGGTCCCAGTTGCTGGTACGCCATTGGCAGAGCAAAAGCCTTTGGACCCCCTAGAGTTTGTAAGAACCATTGCGGTTGCGAGGATCACGATGCCCAAGGCCCGAGTACGTTTATCTGCTGGTCGCCAGGAGCTTGGTAGAGCAGTTCAGGCCATGTGTTTCATGGCTGGAGCGAACTCAATTTTTTATGGTGAGCAACTACTCACTACCGGTAATCCCGAAGCAGAACAAGACCGTGAGCTCTTGGCGGAGCTTGGTTTAAAGACTAAACAAAGCTGCAAAGCAGAGGTTCTGGTCTAGTTTTGATATGTCCCCGATAGATCGCGTCATTCTGGAGTTTGATACCGCCCTTCGGTCGATGGTTGGGGGTGCAAATGCTCGCAGACCTACCCCAGGTTCTGATGCATTGAGTCATTCTGGATTAGATGCTGCTGAACGCAAGCATGCAGCAGGACTGATGCGAGTCAATCACGTCGGCGAAGTTTGTGCGCAAGCGCTGTATCAATCGCAAAAATTAGTTGCGCGAAACCCGGAAATTCAAGAGATGCTTGAGCACTCTGGTCAAGAAGAAATGGATCATCTAGCGTGGTGCGAAACCCGTCTTCAAGAGCTCGGGTCACATACTAGTTATCTTAATCCAATTTGGTACGCAGGATCCTTTGCAATCGGCTTAGCAGCAGGCTTAGCGGGTGACAAGTGGAGCTTAGGTTTTGTAGCCGAGACAGAAAAACAAGTCGAGAATCACTTAGAAAGTCATCTCGAAAAATTGCCAAAAGAAGATCAGCGATCTCGTGCAATTGTGGATCAAATGCGCATCGATGAAATTGCACATGGACAAGCCGCAAAAAATTCTGGCGGTGCAGAATTGCCAGAACCTATTCAACAAATAATGCAGGCGATGTCCAAGATCATGACCACCACTGCTTATAAAATTTAAAATAGAAATCGGATTTAATTCTCAGAATCCATTCTCGATTTATTTTGATGTATTTTTTTAAGGATTACTGTTTTTAAATACAGTGTATTTATGCATTATCTAGCCCAATAGCTAAGATCTATTCTTAAGTATATTTTCCAAGCCATTGTTTCAAGTAGCTATTTTATTATCACTATTTTCTCAACACATGACGCTAAGTGTTTGTAAACACTAGAGAAATTCCTAAAAAAACCCTCAAAAACACTTGACCCTCTTACTGCGATCCTCTAAAGTGGGAGGAAGTGTGAAAAAGTGGGGTAAATGGTGTTTCAAGGTGCGTCAGCTCTCAATTTAGATGCAAAAGGCCGCATGTCTGTGCCGGCAAAGCATCGTGACGCCTTATTGGTACAGGGCGAGGGCCGAATCACACTCACAAAGCACCCCGACGGCTGCTTACTTCTCTTCCCGAGACCAGAGTGGGAAACCTTCAGAGGAAGAGTTGCCCAACTTCCGATGGATGCCCATTGGTGGCGCCGTATTTTTTTAGGTAACGCAGCGGAAATGGATCTGGATGGTGCTGGTCGTGTATTGGTGAGCCCAGAATTGCGCGCTGCTGCCGGAATCGAAAAAGAAGTGATTTTGCTTGGCATGGGAAGTCACTTGGAATTGTGGGACGCAGCAACATATGCTGCAAAAGAACAGGCTGCGATTGCGCAAGGCATGCCTGAAGCACTCAAGCAATTTAATTTTTGATGACAGGGTGCCATGAACATAACTCATCGCCCAGTATTACTGGCCGAGGCGGTGACGGCGCTAGTTGGCGGTCCGCTGATTCAAAATCAAACTGCAGCAAACAAAATTTTAGTGATCGATGGAACCTTCGGGCGCGGTGGTCATACACAGGCATTGCTCAAAGAATTGAATCCTTCAGCGCGCATGATTTCTTTCGACAAAGATTTGGATGCGATTGCAGTGGCGCAAAAAATCAACGACCCACGATTGAAAATCGTGCACGACAGTTTTGCACAGATGGATCAGTACGCGGAAGCGGAATCAGTCGATGGAATTTTATTGGACTTGGGAATCAGTTCGCCCCAAGTGGACGAAGCGCATCGGGGATTTTCATTTCGTCGAGAAGGTCCGCTCGATATGCGCATGAATACCGATCATGGTTTAACTGCAGCCGAATGGCTGGAGCAAGCGCCACCCGAGGAAATCACTCACGTGATTAAGACTTACGGAGAAGAACGCTTTGCATTTCAGATCGCAAAAGCCATCGTGGCTAAGCGAGAAGAGGGCCTTTCCCCTAAAACGACCACTCAGTTGGCAAGCCTAGTTGCAAGCGTGGTGCGTACGCGCGAAGCTGGCCAAGATCCTGCAACAAGAACTTTTCAAGCATTGCGTATTTTTATTAATCGCGAGTTAGAAGATTTGGAGCTTGGCTTAAAAGCAGCTTTGAAATTATTAAAGCCTGGCGCAAGACTTGCAGTGATTAGTTTTCATTCGCTAGAAGATCGCATTGTGAAGCAGTTTATGAAAGCGCATGCAAAAGTCGAAGTGCCCCGTGGTTTACCGGTGCGCGAAAAAGACTTGCCACAAAGTGCCCTAGAAATTATTGGCCGTATTAAGCCTAGTGATGCGGAGGTGTCTGAAAATCCTCGTGCCCGTTCAGCAATTATGCGCGTAGCTGAAAAGCGCATGGGAGTGGCTGAATGAATCGTGCCACCTTGACCCTGCTAGCCTTGCTATTGATTTGCGCCTTATCCCTGGTTGCTGCTCAGCAGCGTGCACGTAAATTATTCATTCTGCAAGAGCGTGCTCAGATAGAAGAGCGCAAGTTAAACCAAGAATGGTTACGCTTGGAGTACGAGCAACGAAATCTTTCGAAGTCTGCACGAATTCGTGATGTTGCTCGCAATCAATTGCATATGTCCCCGATTTCTCCTGAGCGTACCTTGTACCTGAAGGAGGCGAAATGAGACCGGTTGGCTTCTCTACTACGCCAAATTTAGTATTGCGCCTGCCAATGTGGCGGTCGCGTTTGATGTTATTCCTCTTATTCTTTGTGTTCATGATGCTGTTATTGCGCGCGTTTTGGATTCAGGGCCCAGGAAATGCATTCTATGAAGCCAAGGGTGTGCGTGGCACTCAGCGTGAATTAGAGCTACCCGCTAGTCGCGGAAAAATTTTGGATCGTAACGGCCAAGTGATTGCAACGAGCTTGGAAGCCAAGTCGGTGATTGCCTATAACGATACCGTTCCAGATGATTTGGCTGCAGACAAAGTGCAGAAATTGGCAAGCCTTTTGCAGATGAGTGAAGCCGAGTTACGAAAGAAGTTGAAAGAAGAGCGCAAGCAGGTTTTCTTAAAGCGCCAGGTAGATCCAGCGGTCGCACAACAAATTAAGCTCTTAGAAATTCCAGGCATTGGTTTAAATAATGAATATCGCCGCTTCTACCCAGAAGGCGAAGCAATGGCGCACGTAGTTGGCTTTACGAATGTGAATGACAAGGGCCAGGAAGGCATGGAGCTTTCTCGTGAGAATGAGCTTGCTGGTCATCCTGGTCAAAGACGTGTGGTGGTTGATCGCTTGGGCCGTGTTGTTGAAGATGTTGCGATCTTGCAGTTGCCACAAAATGGAAAAGATTTAAACCTATCCATTGATAGCAAGATTCAGTTCTTGGCCTATAACGCAGTTAAAGACGCTGTTGAAAAGCATCACGCTAAAGCGGGTGGCGCTGTAGTACTCGATACGCAAACGGGCGAGATTCTAGCATTGGCAAATTACCCAAGCTACAACCCAAATGATCGAAGGTATTTAACGGGCGAGCAATTACGTAATCGCGTATTGACTGATACCTTCGAGCCAGGTTCTACGATGAAGCCGTTAACCATTTCAATTGCTTTGGAAAAAGGCGTAGTCAAGCCGGATACCAATATGGTGATTGGTGCGAAATATTTAGTAGGACCTAAACCTATTACAGACACCCATCCTTATGGAAATCTAACAGTCGCGCAAATTATTCAGAAGTCGAGCAATATTGGCACCGCAAAGATTGCCATGAATAATCTTTCCCCTGAAGAGATGTGGGATTTTTATACTGCGGTTGGCTTGGGGCAAGCGCCGAAAATTGGTTTCCCTGGCGCTGTTGGTGGCACGGTACATCCTTTTAAGAAGTGGATGCCTACTGATCAGGCGCGTATTGCGTTTGGCTATGGTATTTCTGCATCACTCTTTCAGGTAGCGCGCGCATACACGGTCTTTGCACGTGATGGCGAATTGGTCCCCTTGACGATTGAGCGTAGTCCCGAGTTCAAGCCAGGCGTTAAAGTGCTCTCACCAAAAACCGCCATTGAAATGCGCAACATGATGGAAGCAGTTACTGAGCCGGGTGGTACTGCAATCAAAGCGCAGGCCGAAGGTTATCGTGTTGGCGGAAAAACAGGTACTGCCCATAAATTAGTTGGCAAAGGATATGGCAATTCTTATCGCGCCTACTTTGCTGGACTCGCCCCCATTAGTGCGCCACGTATTGTTGTTGCGGTAATGATTGATGAGCCCACTGGCGGAAGCCACTATGGCGGTGATGTTGCAGCACCCGTATTCTCAACAATTGTTGGTGAGACACTGCGCTCATTGAATGTCTTGCCAGACAACAAAGTAAAGCAAATGGTCCTGGAAGATAAATCTCCAGAAGAAATTCGGCCTTCAACTGCACAGGCCCAACATGTGGTTTTGAAGCGATGAGGGTGGATTTGAAAATAGACACCAATCATTTGATTGACCACTTACATACTCTAGCGAATTCCTCTGCAAAAGTATGTGCGGATAGTCGCCAGCTTGAGTCTGGCGATATCTTTTTTGCCTATCCAGTAGGTCATGGCAATGCCTTGCGTGATGGTCGTCAATTTATTGATGCAGCATTGAAGGGCGGAGCCGCCGCAGTGGTGTTCGATCCAGTGGGTATGGATAGTCAAGGTCAACAATATTTAGATCATCCACTATGTTTTGCTGTTGAAAATCTGGCTGCAAAAGTAGGTGAGCTATGTGCACAATGGTATGGCTATCCGAGTAAAGAATTAAAAATCATTGGCGTTACTGGCACTAACGGTAAAACCAGCATTACGCAGTGGTTGGCCCAAGCTTTGGATACTAGCAATCATCGCACGGCAGTTTTAGGTACTTTAGGCTCTGGATTCCCTGGTGCATTGGTTCAGACTGGCTATACCACTCCAGATGCGCCTAAATTACAAACTCAGCTAGCAGCATTACGCAGTGTTGGGGCAAAACAAGTCGCGATGGAAGTATCTTCACATGCTTTGCATCAAGAGAGAATCGCTGGTACGGAAATCCACTGTGCAGTATTTACGAATCTGACACAGGATCATTTGGATTACCACGGCAGCATGGCTGATTATGCTGAGGCAAAAGCTAAGTTATTTCAGCAATCTGGTCTTGAGCATGCAGTGATTAACTTAGATGATGCTTTTGGTCGAGAGCTTGCCATGAACTTGCTGGCAAAACAGGGCTTGAAGGTCTGGGCGTATTCATTGTCTCAGTCCGCGTTTCAGGGATTTGAAAAATTTGGCGATCGTTTATCCCGTACTTATGTAAAAGATATTCTGCTAAGTGGAGCGGGTTACAACGCAAGTTTCATTTGTGATGGGGTAGAAAGCGCTCAATTACACATTCCTTTGTTAGGTGAATTTAATGTAAGTAATGCGCTTGCAGTATGGACGGTATTGCTTTCGCAGGGTATGGATTTTAAATTAGCTACTCAAAAAATCAGTCAATTAAATCCCGTGCTTGGTCGCATGGAGTTAATTCCTTTGGGTAAATCTCAAAAGACAGAGGGCTTGTTAGCAGTTGTGGATTACGCACATACCCCGGATGCTTTGGAAAAAACCTTACAAGCATTACGCCCCGTTGCTGAGCAGCGTGGTGGAAAAATTTGGTGTGTCTTTGGTTGTGGCGGTGACCGCGATTCTGGTAAGCGCTCGCTAATGGGCGCTGTCGCAGAGCGCAATGCAGAACATATTCTGATTACCAGTGACAACCCTCGCTCTGAGGATCCACAGGCCATCATGCAGATGGTACGCAGTGGTATTCGTAAGGACGCTCAAAATATTCAAGTAATCGCTGATCGTGCAGCTGCCATCATGGCTGCAATTCGTCATGCGGATGCCCGCGATATTGTTCTGGTTGCTGGCAAGGGCCATGAGACTACTCAAGAAATCAATGGCAAGAAATTTGATTTTTCTGATCAAGAACACATTCGCTTGGCTGCAGGAGGCGGAGTCTGATGTCTATCATGACTACTCTTGCTCAAGCACAGGCAATGTTGCCTGGCAGCACGTTGATTAATACTTCTGCAGATACTACTCGAGAAGTATCTATTTCTCGAGTAGGTAGCGATAGTCGCCAGATCGATCGTAATGAATTATTTGTAGCTTTGGTTGGCGAGCGCTTTGATGCGCACGACTTTTTATCTGATGTGGCTAAGGCAGGCGCTAGCGCTGCCCTAATTAGCGCCCAAGATAAATGCCCGCCAGACTTACCTGCTATTTGTGTTTCAAATACGCGTGTCGGTTTAGGAAATTTAGCAAAAGCATGGCGTGCTAATCACCCCATTCCTTTGGCATTGGTTACTGGCAGCAATGGTAAGACTACCGTTAAAGAAATGATTGCTTCGATCTTCAAAGCCGCAGTTGGTGAGCAACATACTTTGGTCACTAAAGGAAATCTGAATAACGATATCGGTTTGCCACTAACGCTCTTGAAATTGCGCTCGACCGATCGTCTTGCGGTAGTTGAGCTGGGCATGAATCATCCCGGTGAAACAGCGCAGTTGGCTGCCATTGCTCAAGCGAATATTGCATTAATTAATAATGCTCAACGCGAACATCAAGAATTCATGGCTACGGTAGCGGCAGTAGCAGAAGAACATTCTGATGCTATTCGTGCCTTACCAAGTGATGGTATTGCAGTATTCCCAGCAGACTCAGAATTTTCAAGTGTTTGGCGCCAGGCTGCTGCAGACCGCAAGATTATCGATTTTGTATTGTCATCTGCGCAGACCACACTGTCAGCTGCCGTAACCGGAAGCTTATTAAGTAATGGGCATGTACAGATCAAAACCGAACAAGGAACTATTGAAGTTCAGTTAAATACCTTAGGTAGTCACAATGTTCGCAATGCTTTGGCAGCAAGTGCTGTTGGTATCGCAGCCGGTGTGAGTCTTGAAAAAATTAAGCAAGGCCTTGAATCATTCTCTCCAGTCAATGGGCGTATGCAAGCAAAGGTGATTGATTCAAATCACACCTTAATTGACGATAGCTACAACGCTAATCCGGATTCTGTAAGAGCGGCTATCGATGCTTTAAAACAATCAGGTAATTTATCTTGGTTGATTTTGGGTGATATGGGTGAAGTTGGTGATCAGGGCCCCGAGTTCCATCGTGAAGTGGGAGCTTATGCTGCTGAGCAAGGAATTTCAAAACTATTTGCTTTGGGAGGGCAATGTCAATTTGCCCTGCAAGGATTTAATGAGGTTGTTGGTAATGAAGTGACTGCATCTACTGCCACTCATTTTGCCGATATGGATAGTCTCATCATGCAGTTAAGAGATGCTTTGCATGCCCAGTCCAGTGGTAATGATCAACACTTAAACATTTTGGTTAAAGGTTCACGATTTATGCGCATGGAGCGTGTAGTACAGGCCCTGTTAGAGGAGGCTAAAACATGCTCTTAATGTTGGCGCAATGGTTGCAAGATGATTTCGGATTCTTTCGAGTATTTAACTACATCACTTTTAGAGCGGTGATGGCAACGGTGACTGCATTATTGATTGGTTTGGCTGCTGGACCTTGGGTGATTCGAAAATTAAGCGCCCTAAAGATTGGTCAGGCAGTCCGCACGGATGGACCACAAACCCATTTAGTGAAATCGGGCACCCCAACCATGGGTGGGGTTTTGATTTTGATTGGTATCTTTATCTCATGCATGTTGTGGGCTGATCTCAGCAACCGATTTATTTGGATTGTGATGATTGTGACCTTTGGTTTTGGTTTGGTGGGCTGGGTAGACGACTACCGTAAAGTGGTCTACAAAGATCCTAAAGGGATGGCCTCAAGAGAAAAGTTCTTCTGGCAAACCTTGATCGGTTTATTTGCTGCCATCTATCTTGCATTCTCTGTTTCTGAGGTGAATAACCTGAAGGTGTTGCAATTGTTTTATGACTGGTTAAGAAGTGGATTTGCTTTAGATCTGCCTGCTAAAACCAATTTGCTGATCCCATTCATGAAAGAAATTAGCTATCCCTTAGGAGTAATGGGATTCATTATTTTGAGTTACTTGGTGATTGTTGGTAGCAGTAATGCTGTTAATTTGACAGATGGTCTTGATGGCTTAGTTATCATGCCAGTCATTTTGGTAGGTGCCGCTCTAGGTGCTTTTGCCTACGTGATGGGTAATGCTATTTATGCAAAGTACCTCCTCTTTCCTTATATTCCAGGCGCTGGTGAGTTAATGATTTTCTGTGGAGCCATGGGCGGCGCTGGGCTGGCCTTCCTTTGGTACAACACGCATCCGGCACAAGTATTTATGGGCGATGTAGGCGCACTTGCTTTGGGCGGCGCTCTTGGCACTATCGCCGTGATTGTTCGTCAAGAAATTGTGCTGTTTGTGATGGGTGGCATTTTTGTAGCTGAGACTGTTTCAGTAATGCTCCAAGTATTTTGGTTCAAGCTCACTAAAAAGCATTTTGGAGAGGGTCGCCGTATTTTCCGGATGGCGCCATTGCATCACCATTTTGAATTGGGTGGTTGGAAGGAAACACAAGTGGTTGTGCGTTTCTGGATCATTACCATCCTCCTAGTCTTAATTGGCTTATCTAGCTTGAAGTTACGGTGATCCAAAAGTAAATATGTTGATTTTAGAAAATACCTTTGCAAATGCAGCCTTCATGAGTGATGAAGGTTACCAAGCTCCAAATCGATTCCTTATCTTGGGATTGGGCGAGTCTGGCGTAGCTATGGCGAAGTGGTGCCTACGAAATGGCGCCGAAGTCCGCTTAGCGGATACACGTGATCAAACCTCCTTTACTGTGCGTCAAAATGCTTGGCTGGAAGAGCTTCGGATTGCTGGCCTCAAAGATGTTTGTTTTGGTCCCCTGGATGAAAGCTTACTGAAGAATATTGACGTGATTGGTATTAGCCCGGGACTTTCTCCGGTGCAAGACCCAACCTATGCTTTCTTGGTTAAGGCTGAGCAGGCTGAAATCGATGTGTGGAGTGAAATTGAATTTTTTGCTCGCGCAATTTCTGC
>CANBSM010000017.1 GCA_947372155.1 Burkholderiaceae bacterium | reverse complement strand
GACGTAGGTCAGCATCAAATGTGGGCAGCTCAGTTCTATAAGTTTGATCAGCCACGTCGTTGGATTAATTCAGGTGGTCTGGGTACCATGGGTGTAGGTTTGCCTTATGCCATGGGTATCAAGAAAGCATTTCCTGATAAGGATGTATTCGCCATTACTGGTGAAGGCTCTATTCAGATGTGTATTCAGGAGCTCTCTACCTGCAAGCAATACAACACTCCCGTGAAGATCGTGTCCTTGAACAATCGTTACCTAGGTATGGTTCGCCAGTGGCAAGAGCTCACCTATAACAAACGTTATTCCAGCTCATACATGGATTCTTTGCCTGACTTTGTGAAGTTGGCAGAGGCCTATGGTCACGTTGGTATGCGTATCGAGAAAAAATCCGATGTTGAGGGTGCGCTTAAAGAGGCAATTCGCTTAAAAGATCGTACGGTGTTTATGGATTTCCAGACTGACCCAGAAGAAAACGTTTGGCCTATGGTTCAAGCAGGCAAGGGTATTACTGAAATGCTTTTGGGTAGCGAGGACCTGTAATGCGACACATTATTTCTGTACTCATTGAGAACGAGCCAGGTGCCTTATCGCGTGTAGTTGGTTTATTTTCTGCGCGTGGTTACAACATTGATACTTTGAGTGTTGCACCTACTGAAGATCCATCCCTATCTCGCATGACTATCGTCACTTTTGGTTCGGACGATGTCATTGAACAGATTACTAAGCACCTAAACCGTTTGGTTGAGGTAGTAAAAGTATTTGATTTAAGCGAAGGTCCGCATATTGAGCGGGAGCTCATGATGATTAAAGTACGTGCGGTAGGTAAAGAACGCGAGGAGCTCAAACGTACTACTGATATCTTCCGCGGTCGCATCATTGATGTGACTGATAAGAGTTACACCATCGAGTTAACAGGTGATGGTGCCAAGTTGGATGCCTTTATTGATTCGATCGATCGTGCATCGATTCTCGAAACTGTCCGTTCGGGTGGTTCTGGAATTGGTCGCGGCGAACGCATTCTCAAGGTTTAATTTTTTTTTAACTGATTACTGCATTAATTACATTTTCAATACAAGGAAAGAGCATGAAAGTTTTTTACGATAAAGACGCTGATTTGTCCCTCATTAAGGGCAAGAAAGTCACCATCATTGGTTATGGTTCACAGGGTCACGCACACGCATTGAATCTGAAAGATTCTGGCTGTAACGTTACTGTTGGTTTGCGTAAAGATGGCGCTTCCTGGAGTAAGGCTGCTAATGCTGGCTTGACAGTAAAAGAAGTTGGCGAAGCGGTTAAAGATGCAGACGTAGTCATGATGCTCTTGCCAGATGAGCAAATTGCTGATGTTTACAGCAAAGAAGTTCACGGCAACATCAAGCAGGGCGCTGCATTGGCGTTTGCTCACGGCTTTAACGTTCACTATGGTCAAGTTCAGCCACGCGCTGACTTAGACGTGATCATGATTGCTCCTAAGGCTCCTGGCCATACAGTTCGCGGCACATACGCTCAAGGTGGCGGTGTTCCTCATTTGATCGCTGTTTACCAAGATAAATCAGGTTCTGCACGTGATGTTGCATTGTCTTATGCAACCGCTAACGGCGGTGGCCGTGCTGGCATTATCGAAACTAACTTTCGTGAAGAAACTGAAACTGATTTGTTCGGTGAGCAGGCTGTTCTTTGTGGTGGCGCAGTTGAATTGATCAAAGCTGGTTTTGAGACTTTGGTTGAAGCTGGTTACGCTCCTGAAATGGCTTACTTCGAGTGCTTGCATGAGCTCAAGTTGATTGTTGACTTGATCTACGAAGGTGGTATTGCCAATATGAACTATTCCATCTCTAACAATGCTGAGTACGGTGAATACGTTACTGGCCCACGTGTTGTGACTGAAGACACTAAGAATGCAATGCGCCAGTGCTTGAAAGATATTCAGACTGGTGAGTATGCTAAGAGCTTCATCTTGGAGAACAAAGCTGGTGCTCCTACTTTGATTTCTCGTCGTCGTTTGAACGCTGAACATGACATCGAAGTTGTTGGTGCTAAATTGCGCGCCATGATGCCTTGGATTGCTAAGAACAAGTTAGTTGATCAGACTAAGAACTAAGCTAAAAGCTCAGCATCTATTAATAGCAGTTCAATAAAAGGCTCAGAACAAAGATGATGTATCCACACCCCATTATTGCGAAAGAAGGTTGGCCGTATTTAGCGCTAGTGGGGGCAGTAACTTTGCTAGTTCACTATTTAGGTGGCATAGCTTGGTCATGGCCACTTTGGATCATTTTTTTCTTTGTTCTGCAGTTCTTTCGTGACCCGCAACGCATTCCTGCGATAGGTCGCGATCTTGTTTTATCTCCAGCTGATGGCCGCATTGTGGTTGTTGAAAAAACCAATGATCCGTATGCTGGTCGTGAAGCGCTCAAAATTAGCGTTTTCATGAATGTATTTAACGTGCACTCTAATCGTAGTGCGGTAAATGGCTTGGTGAAAGAGATTCAATACTTCCCTGGCAAATTTGTAAATGCAGATTTGGATAAGGCATCTACTGAAAACGAGCGTAATGCTGTTGTGATTGATGCCAATGGTCAAGCGGTTACTTTGGTGCAAGTTGCTGGTTTGATTGCGCGCCGCATTCTTTGCTACATTCATGTTGGTGATCGCCTCAAAGCCGGTGAGCGATATGGATTTATTCGCTTCGGTTCACGAGTGGACATTTATTTGCCACTGACTGCAGAGCCGCTAGTGGGTGTTGGTGATAAAGTATTTGCAACAAATACAGCCTTGGCTCGTTTGCCTGGTTTGGATTGATTCGAAATATTATTCACTGGGATATTTTTTGACTACATTTCGCCGCCGTGGTCGTATAGACCGAAGCCGTCTTTCACAAAGACGTATTACATCTTCAGAAGATCAATGGGCTGAAGATTTGGGTGATGGTATTGATTACGAGGTAGAGGAGTTGCATCCACAAAAGCCCCGCCTACGCAGCAAGGGTATCTATCTCCTACCAAACGCCTTTACAACAGCCGCTTTATTTTGCGGTTTCTATGCCATTGTTAACGCAATGAACCACCAGTTTGAGATTGCGGCAATTGCTATTTTTGCCTCAATGGTCCTTGATGGTATGGATGGTCGCGTGGCTCGCATGACCAATACCCAAAGTGCTTTTGGTGAGCAGTATGACTCTCTTGCCGATATGGTTTCATTTGGTGTCGCGCCTGCTTTAGTGGCTTATGAGTGGGCCCTAAAGGATTTGGGTAAATGGGGTTGGTTAGCAGCATTCACATACTGTGCTGGTGCAGCTTTGCGGTTGGCGCGTTTTAATGTAAACACTGGCGTAGTGGATAAGAAGTTTTTTCAAGGTCTTCCAAGCCCTGCCGCAGGAGCATTAATGGCTGGCTTTATTTGGTTGGCTGATGACAATAAGATTCCGGTTCGCGATACTGCAATCCCTTGGATTACCTTCTTTATCGCTGTCTATGCTGGACTTACCATGGTTTCAAATGCCCGCTTTTATAGTGGTAAGGCCCTGGATGTCCGTTATCGCGTGCCCTTTGGTGTGATGGTTTTGATGATCTTGACCTTTGTCTTAATCTCCTCAAATCCGCCCTTAACGCTATTTGGTTTATTTGTGGTCTATTCCATCTCTGGTTACGTAATTTGGGCCTGGGAACGCCTTGGCGGTAAACGTTTTAGCTAATTCCCTTTTTTTGGGGTATATTAATTCTATGTTGATGAATTTCTCACCTTTATCTGGCCTCCTTCTGCTAGCACTAAGCCTAAAGCTTGGGGCGGGTAAGGCCTGAGTTAATGAGATAAAGTAGATTCATTAACCACCACATACCAGCCCCAGCTAATTGCTGGGGTTTTTGTTTTATAAGATTGAGTTTTCTGAAGTAGTCAGAAGTATTTAAAACCGGAGAGTAGTGATGAGCGACAAAGTAATCATATTTGATACCACCTTGCGTGATGGTGAGCAGTCACCTGGCGCATCCATGACTAAAGATGAAAAAGTACGCATCGCGCGTCAGTTAGAGCGTCTTAAAGTCGATGTTATCGAGGCAGGTTTTGCCGCTAGCTCTGAAGGTGACTTCCAGGCTATCTCCGCAGTTGCTGCGGCTGTTAAGGACTCGATTGTGTGTTCATTGGCTAGGGCAAATGACAAAGACATCACAAGAGCTGCTGATGCATTACAAGCAGCTAACGCAAAACGAATTCATGCGTTCTTGGCAACCAGTCCATTGCATATGGCTGTGAAATTACGTATGTCTCCAGAAGAAGTTCTGGAGCAGGCTAAACGCTCCATTCGTTTTGCGCGTAACTTAGCTCAAGACATTGAGTTTTCTGCTGAAGATGGTTACCGCTCAGAAATGGATTTCTTGTGCAGAGTAGTTGAGGCGGTCATTAACGAAGGTGCGTCTACTATCAATATTCCGGACACCGTAGGTTATGCCACCCCTGAATTGTATGGAGAGTTTATTAAAACTTTGCGAACCCGCGTACCCAACTCTGATAAGGCTGTTTGGTCAGTACATTGCCATAACGACTTGGGTATGGCCGTTGCTAATTCCTTGGCAGGCGTGAAGATTGGCGGAGCACGTCAAATTGAGTGCACGATTAATGGTTTAGGCGAGCGCGCAGGCAATACTGCGTTGGAAGAAATTGTGATGGCCTTGCGGACTCGTAAGGACTATTTCGATATGGTGTGCGGCATTGATGCAACGCAAATCGTCCCAGCCTCCAAATTAGTTTCCCAGATTACTGGTTTTGTAGTTCAGCCTAACAAAGCGGTTGTCGGCGCAAATGCTTTTGCACATACCTCAGGCATTCATCAAGACGGTATCTTGAAGAACCGCGATACTTATGAAATCATGCGCGCAGAAGATGTAGGCTGGTCTGCCAACAAGATTGTTTTGGGTAAATTATCCGGTCGCAATGCTTTTAAGCAGCGCTTGCAAGAGCTGGGCATTACTGTTGAGGCCGAGGCTGATTTGAACGAAGCCTTCACTAGATTTAAGACTTTAGCTGATCAAAAGTCAGAAATTTTTGATGAAGATATTATTGCGATCATGTCTGATTCCGCGGCAGCTGAAGAGGGTGAGCACTATAAATTTATTTCATTAAATCAGCATTCTGAGACTGGGGAGCGACCTAAATCTCGCGTGACATTCCGCATGGGGGATAAAGAGATTAGCTCTGAAGCCGAGGGGAATGGCCCGGTAGATGCTAGCCTGAATGCCATCGAAGAAATTGCCAAGAGTGGGGCGGAGCAGTTGCTTTATTCAGTCAATGCCATTACATCGGGAACACAATCTCAAGGTGAAGTTACTGTGCGCTTAGCTAAGGGTGGCCGGATTGTGAATGGCGTGGGTACCGATCCCGACATTATTGCCGCTTCTGCAAAAGCCTATTTATCGGCTTTAAATAAATTGCATGATCCAAGCCAGGCAAAGCTCAATGCACAGATGACCCCTTAATCATTAAGTCATCTGTAAAGAGGTTTACTTATTTAAGTCGGTGTTCTTGTAGTACTTCGTGCCTTTGCCGGTGATTTCAGCGGCTAGGCCGGAGTCTGTCAATTGGTACATCAGAACCCCAGGGGCAACTACGGTGGCGTCTTGATAGGCATCACCATTTTTCTCGTATTTTGCTGCTGCTGTAACTTGTCCGCCAAACGTCCACCCGGAATTCACAAAGTCGTTCATGGCAGCTTCTGTTTCAAATATAAAAATATTCTGAAATGATTTGATGCCAAAACCCAAGCCGGCCTGAACTTCGGCCATATTCATAAAGATGGGCTTCTTATTTGCCTGGTTAATTACAACGCCGCTACCTGTTCCGCCTCCTGCAATGAGAATTTTCATGCCGAAGTTGCTAAAGGTCGCATAAGCAACGGATTTATCCACGAGCTCTTTGGATTTAGGTTGCACTTCAAATAGATGCCTCAATATGTCATCATTCTTTTTGAGGATTTCTTGGCGTTGCTGGGCAACTGTTTTATCTGGACCAAATGGGTTTGAAAATTGCGCCAAAACAGCACCGTTTAGACAAATATAGAGGGTAAAGAGGGTTGCCAAGGAGCGGAAAATAGGGTTCATTATTTATAAGTTATTGATTTATATAGTTTTTTAATGTTTTTTTGTGTCATTTATACCCATAGCATACCAATATCTGGTGCCTTATTCGCTCTTTTAGGGCGCAGTCTGCTACAATTCGATGGCTTTGATTTATAAAGCTTTTTTGTTTTATTTTGTTAATGACACGACACGGATTGGGTGAAAGCTCAAGTGTTCGCAAGTAAGGAGTATTAAAAATGGCAGTTGCTGATATTAAAACGGCGGAAATCGTCAAAGAAAACGCGCGCAGCGCAAACGATACGGGTAGCCCTGAAGTACAAGTTTCATTGCTCACAGCCCGCATCAATGAATTAACCCCCCATTTCAAGGCTAACGCTAAAGATCATCACAGCCGTCGTGGTTTGTTGAAGATGGTTTCACGTCGCCGTCGCCTCTTGGATTACCTCAAAGGCAAAGATTTGGATCGCTATCGCGCATTGATTGAGAAATTAGGTCTCCGTAAGTAATTCTTATTGGTATGCAATGCCATCTTTCTTAGGGTTGTTTCTTCGCGGAATCAGTCTTAAGCAGATGGCATGTTTTTTGGGCGCTGCAAGATTATTTGTGTAGGGGATTGTGTCATTCCAATGAGCTTCTGAAGGTTGATTCAGAGCCTCCCTGGAATGGCATCCCTTGTGATCTTAAATCGCTCCAGTGTTGTCGTGACACTGCTTTATCCCACGACAAGCGTAACTCTCATGTGAGTTTTGCGTGAACAATTTGGAGAAGATCAGAATGACAATGTTTAAAAAAGCAGTAAAAAGTTTTCAATGGGGCAACCATCAAGTAACAATGGAAACGGGCGAAATTGCTCGTCAATCCGGTGGTGCCGTTATCGTTAACGTTGATGACACAGTAGTCATGGGTACAGTAGTGGCATCTAAGTCTGCAAAGCCAGGCCAGTCATTCTTCCCATTGACTGTTGACTACCTAGAAAAAACATACGCAGCAGGTAAGATCCCTGGTGGCTTCTTCCGTCGCGAAGGTCGCCCATCAGAAGGCGAGACTTTGATCTCCCGCTTGATCGATCGTCCATTGCGTCCTTTGTTCCCAGAAGGCTTCTTGAACGAAGTTCAAGTGGTAGTCCATGTGTTGTCTATCAACCCTGATGTTCCTTCCGATATTCCTGCTTTGATCGCTGCATCTGCAGCATTGGCTATTTCTGGCATCCCATTTGCTGGCCCAGTTGGCGCAGCACGCGTTGGTTACGCTAATGGTCAATACCTCTTGAACCCAACCCGTACAGAACAAGCTACTAGCGAACTCGATTTGATCGTAGCTGGTACCCAAGCTGCTGTATTGATGGTTGAGTCTGAAGCGAATCAGCTTTCTGAAGAAGTGATGTTAGGTGCAGTTGTATACGGTCATGACCAAATGCAAACAGCAATCAATGCAATTAATGAATTGGTTTCTGAGGCTGGCAAGCCAGAGTGGGATTGGACAGCTGCTCCTAAAGATGAGCCATTTATCGCCAAGGTTACTGCTTTAGCCGAGGCGCCATTGCGCGAGGCTTATCAGATTCGTCAAAAAGGCGCTCGTTCAGACAAGCTCAAAGAAATTACTAAAGAAGTTGTGGCGAAGTTGCAAGAAGAAGGCGATGTTGATGCGGTAGCTGTTAACGACATCTTGTTTGAAATCGAAGCGAAGATTGTTCGTAGCCAGATTTTGAACGGTGAGCCACGTATTGATGGTCGTGATACACGCACTGTTCGTCCGATTGAAATTCGTAACGGCGTATTGCCACGTACACACGGTTCTGCATTGTTTACCCGTGGAGAAACACAGGCTCTTGTTGTTGCTACTTTAGGTACTGCACGTGACGAGCAAATTATTGATGCGCTCGAAGGTGAATACCGCGATCGTTTCATGTTCCACTACAACATGCCTCCGTTTGCTACAGGTGAAACTGGCCGTGTAGGTAGTCCAAAGCGTCGTGAAATTGGTCACGGTCGTTTAGCTAAGCGCGCATTGATTCCAGTCTTGCCAAGCGCTGAAGATTTTGCATATAGCATCCGTGTGGTTTCAGAAATTACTGAGTCCAATGGTTCTTCTTCGATGGCTTCTGTTTGCGGCGGCTGTTTGGCAATGATGGATGCTGGTGTTCCAGTTAAGGCTCACGTTGCTGGTGTAGCGATGGGCTTGATCCTCGATGGCAACCGCTTTGCTGTCTTGACTGACATCTTGGGTGACGAAGATCACCTGGGCGATATGGACTTCAAGGTAGCAGGTACTGCTAACGGTATTACTGCACTCCAGATGGACATTAAAGTTCAAGGTATTACTAAAGAAATTATGCAAGTCGCTTTGGCTCAAGCTAAAGAAGGCCGTTTGCACATTTTGAGCAAAATGCAAGAAGCAATGGGTTCAGTTCGTACTGAATTGTCAGCTCATGCTCCGCGTATGGTTTCTTTCAAGATTCATCCAGACAAGATTCGTGAAGTAATCGGCAAAGGCGGCGCAACAATTCAAGCCTTAACCAAAGAAACTGGCTGCAGCATCGACATTAAAGATGACGGTACTGTAACCATTGCCTCTACTTCTGCAGAAGGCATGGCTGAAGCTAAAGCGCGTATCGAAGGCATTACTGCTGAAGCTGAAGTAGGCAAGATCTACGAAGGCCCAGTTGTGAAATTGCTCGAATTCGGCGCTTTGGTTAACATTCTTCCTGGCAAAGATGGTCTTTTACATATCTCTGAAATTTCCAATGAGCGTGTAAAAGAAGTTAAAGACTATTTGGCGGAAGGCCAAGTAGTTCGCGTGAAATTGTTGGCTGCTGATGAGCGTGGTCGTTTGCGTTTGTCATTGAAGGCTGCAATGGCTGATGAGGGTGGCACGATTGCTCCCTTAGCTGGTGCTCCTGAGGTTGCTGTTGAGGCAACTCCTGCATCTGGCGAAACTGCTTAAGCAATAAACAGCGGGAGTATTCATGCGCGTTATTGAAATCAAGGAATTTGGCGCTCCAGAAATGCTGGTGCCAACTACTCGCCCCGATCCAGCAGCTCCCGCTGCTGGGACTGGCGAAATTTTGATCAAAGTTCTTGCGGCCGGAATTAATAGACCTGACGTTTTACAACGCAAGGGGCATTACCCGGTTCCAGCTGGCGCATCCGATATTCCTGGTCTTGAAGTTGCTGGTGAAGTCATCGGCGGTGATTTAGCTCATGCCGATAACGTATTTGGCTTAAAGGTTGGCGATAAAGTCTGTGCGCTTGTTCAAGGTGGCGGTTATGCTGATTTATGTACTGCCCCTGTTGCGCAATGCTTGCCATACCCTAAGGGATTTACCGACCAAGAAGCAGCAGCATTACCTGAAACTTTTTACACCGTATGGAGCAATGTCTTCATGCGGGGTCAATTGGCTGAAGGTGAAACATTATTGGTTCAGGGTGGCTCCAGTGGTATCGGCGTGACTGCAATTCTGATCGCTAAAGCCTTGGGACATAAAGTTTTTGTAACTGCTGGTACGGATGAAAAATGTGCTGCATGTGTAGCATTAGGTGCTGATCTCGCTATTAACTACAAGACGCAAGACTTTGTTGAGGAAGTGAAGAAAGCTACAGACGGCAAAGGCGTTAACGTTATTTTAGATATGGTTACCGGCGCTTACGTGCAAAAAGAAATTGATTGCCTCGCTGATGATGGTCGCATTGTCATAATTGCTATCCAAGGCGGATCAAAGGCGGAAGTAAGCACCAATCAGATTTTGCGTCGCCGTTTAACGATTACTGGTTCTACATTACGTCCACGCCCAGTATCATTTAAGAAGCAAATTACTAAACAGCTTTTTGACAATGTTTGGCCTTTACTCAATGCTGGTAAGTTGAAGCCAGTTATCTATAAAACGTTTTCGCTAGATCAAGCGGCAGATGCTCATGCATTAATGGAGTCATCTGAGCACGTTGGCAAAATTGTTTTAACTGTTTAGAGATATTCATTACCCACCATGCGACCACTCATCGTTATCGGCAATTGGAAAATGAATGGCAGTCTTGCTAGTAATCAAGACTGGGTCAAGACCGTTGCGCGCGGAATGGAGAGTGGGATGCCATCAGGACGCAAATATGCGTTTTGTCCGCCATTTCCATATTTAGCTCAATGCGCTAACTTGATTAAAGAGTATTCATTGGCTTTTTTGAATCTTGGTGCACAAGATGCCTCATCCCATCATTCAGGTGCCTATACCGGCGAGGCTTCTGCCTCAATGCTCAAAGAGCTTGGATGTACTTATGTGATTGTGGGGCATTCTGAGCGTCGTCAAATGCACCACGAGGTTGATGAAGTTGTGGCCGCAAAGGCCCTTCAAGTTTTGGATAATGGTATGACACCGGTGATTTGTGTTGGTGAGACTGCCGATGAGAGAAATTCAGGCAGGGCAGAAGAGATTGTTTGTGCTCAGGTTGCCAAGCAAGTAAGCGTACTGCAAGACCGTCTTGCAGACTGTTTGATAGCCTACGAGCCTTTATGGGCTATAGGAACTGGAAAAGTTGCTAGTGCCCAGGTTGCGCAAGATATGCATCGCGCTATTCGCTTGCAATTGGCTGAGTTTAATGAAGACGTAGCTTCTCACGTTGGAATTTTGTACGGCGGCAGTGTCAAGCCCGACAATGCTGTTGAATTATTTGCCATGCCCGATATTGATGGTGGATTGGTTGGGGGTGCATCGTTGAATCCTCAGGACTTTCTGGCTATTTGTCAGGCATAGATTTTTTATTTGGAGATGAGCTGTGGAATGGTTTAAGACTTTATTGATCGTATTGCAGGTAATTTCAGCATTAGCTGTCATTCTTTTGGTCCTCTTGCAGCAAGGCAAGGGTGCGGATATGGGCGCAGCATTTGGCTCTGGAGCATCCGGTAGCTTATTTGGTGCCAGCGGCTCAGCAAACTTCCTTTCCCATGCAACTGCAGTTTTTGCAGCAGTATTCTTCATCAGTACCTTAGGTATAACTTGGATTGGCAACAAGAAAGAAGTAAGTCCTGGAGTCCTCTCAGGAACTGTGGCTCCTGCGGCAACGCCGGCTGCTCCAGTAGCTCCAGCACAAGACCCAAGTAAACCAGCAGTTCCTAAGTAAAAAAGTAGGTTTTTACAGTTTTTCTAGTCCAGATTTTGGGGTAGTGCACTTGTGCAATGCAGTAGAATTGACGGGTTTTGCAAGATGCCGACGTGGTGAAATTGGTAGACACGCTATCTTGAGGGGGTAGTGGCTTAGGCTGTGCGAGTTCGAGTCTCGCCGTCGGCACCAATAATGGGTATTGATAAGCATTTTTTTGCTCTAAATCAATGTCCTGTGTAGTGGAATAAGTAATAATTTGTTGTTTTTAGGATTTACCAGACAAACGAATCAGGGCTATTTTGAATCTCGCTAATTACTTTCCTGTTCTGCTTTTTATCCTCGTAGGTATTGGGGTGGGATTAGTCCCCATGTTCCTCGGAAAAATATTGGCTCCTTCGAAGCCTGATGCTGAAAAACTCTCTCCATATGAGTGCGGTTTTGAAGCTTTCGAAGATGCGCGTATGAAGTTCGACGTGCGTTACTACTTAATCGCCATTCTCTTCATCCTGTTTGACTTAGAAACTGCATTCCTATTTCCATGGGGTGTAGCGCTACGTGACATTGGATGGCTTGGCTACGCCTCTATGGTGATTTTCCTCTTGGAATTCATTGTGGGATTTGTATATATCTGGAAAAAGGGCGCTCTCGACTGGGAGTGATAGATATGGCATTAGAAGGCGTACTTAAAGAAGGTTTTGTTACCACCACTGCAGATCAGTTGATCAACTGGACTCGCAATGGCTCCTTATGGCCAATGACCTTTGGTCTGGCTTGTTGTGCTGTTGAGATGATGCATGCGGGTGCTTCCCGTTATGACTTGGATCGTTTTGGCGTTGTATTTCGTCCATCGCCACGTCAATCCGATTTGATGATTGTTGCGGGCACTCTCTGCAACAAGATGGCTCCAGCACTCCGCAAAGTTTATGACCAAATGCCAGAGCCACGCTGGGTAATTTCAATGGGCTCTTGTGCTAATGGTGGTGGCTACTACCATAACTCCTATTCAGTAGTTCGCGGTTGCGACCGCATTGTGCCAGTGGATATTTATGTTCCTGGCTGCCCTCCAACTGCAGAGGCTTTGATCTACGGAATTATTCAGTTGCAATCTAAGATTGCTCGCACGAGCACGATTGCGCGGAAGGCTTAAGTTATGTCAGATCGTTTAATTCTATTGGCAGCTAACTTAGAAAAAGTTTTAGGTAAGCGCGCTAAATCTATTGAGATTGCATTAGATGAAGTGACTGTTGTTGTAAATGCAGACACTTACTTCGAGTCGGCTTTGTTACTGCGCGATGACCCTTCGCTTGCTTTTGAGCAATTGATTGATTTATGCGGTGTTGATTACCAAGACTTTCGTGATGGCGCTTGGAGCGGGCCACGTTTCGGTGTTGTAAGTCATCTGCTGTCTTTGCAGCATAACTGGCGTTTGCGGGTACGCGTTTTTGCAGCTGATGATAGTTACCCCTTAGTGGCTTCAATTACTCCAGTATGGAACTCAGCGAACTGGTTTGAGCGTGAGGCATTTGATCTTTACGGCATCCTCTTTGACGGACATGATGATTTGCGTCGTATTCTGACTGACTACGGCTTCATTGGTCATCCATTTAGAAAAGATTTCCCAATTAGCGGCAATGTAGAGATGCGTTATGACCCAGAGTTAAAACGTGTTGTCTATCAGCCAGTCACGATTGAGGCTCGAGAAATTACTCCACGCATTGTTCGTGAAGAGCAGTATGGAGGTCCGGTTTAAGTCATGGCACAAATTAAGAACTACACACTCAATTTCGGCCCCCAGCATCCTGCTGCCCACGGCGTATTGCGCCTAGTGCTTGAGCTAGATGGTGAAGTTATCCAGCGCGCAGATCCGCATATCGGCTTGTTGCATCGTGCGACCGAAAAATTAGCTGAAACACGTACTTGGATTCAAAACGTTCCTTACATGGATCGTTTAGATTATGTTTCCATGATGTCCAATGAGCATGCCTATGTCATGGCCATTGAAAAATTATTGCAAGTCGATGTCCCGTTGCGCGCTCAATACATTCGCGTGATGTATGACGAGCTCACTCGTCTGCTTAATCATTTACTCTGGATCGGTTGCCATGGTCTGGACGTTGGTGCAATGGCCGTCTTCTTGTACGCGTTCCGTGATCGCGAAGATATCTTTGATATGTATGAAGCGGTATCTGGTGCCCGTATGCATGCTGCCTACTATCGTCCGGGTGGCGTCTATCGTGATTTACCTGATCAGATGGCTCAGTACAGCAAGAACAAAATTCGTAGTGCATCCGCCATTAAGCGTTTGAATGAAAACCGTAGCGGCACATTGCTTGATTTCATTGAGCAATTTACTAACGGCTTTGATGCCAACGTTGACGAGTACTGCAACCTCTTAACTGACAACCGTATTTGGAAACAACGATTAGTGAATATCGGTATCGTGACTCCTGAGCGTGCATTACAGCTTGGCTTCACTGGTCCAATGCTTCGTGGTTCAGGTATCGAGTGGGATTTACGTAAGAAGCAGCCATACGAAGTCTATGACCGCTTAGATTTTGATATTCCAGTGGGTGTGAATGGCGATTCTTATGACCGCTATTTGGTTCGCATGGAAGAGATGCGCCAATCCAATCGCATCATCAAGCAGTGTGTATCTTGGTTAAAGGCTAATCCAGGCCCTGTGATGAGCGATAACCACAAGGTTTCTCCACCGAAGCGCGTGGATATGAAAACCAACATGGAAGAATTGATTCACCATTTCAAACTGTTTACTGAAGGCATTCACGTTCCAGATGGCGAGGCTTATTCAGCCGTAGAGCACCCTAAAGGTGAATTTGGTATTTACTTGATCTCTGATGGTGCCAACAAACCATATCGCATGAAGATTCGTGCGCCAGGATTTGTGCATTTGTCGGCAATGGATGAAATGTCACGCGGCCACATGTTGGCTGATGCGGTAACCATTATCGGTACCCAAGATATTGTGTTCGGGGAGATTGACCGCTAATAAGGCGTGCCAAGGAATATTTAATGACTACTACTCTTCAACTATCCGATAAAACAATGGCCGATATTCATCGCAATATCGCCAAGTACCCCGCTGAGCACAAGCAGTCTGCTGTAATGGCTTGTTTAATCGCGGCTCAAACTGAGGTGGGCTGGGTTTCTCCCGAAGTAATTGAAACGGTTGCCCAGATTTTAGAAATGCCAAGCATTGCTGTTGATGAAGTTGCTACTTTCTACAACATGTACAACACCAAGAAAATTGGTAAGTACAAATTGGTGATCTGCACGAATTTGCCTTGCCAATTAACCCATGGTGAAACAGCAGCTACCCATTTAAAAGAAACCCTAGGCATTGGCTACAACGAAACTACACCATGCGGAACTTTTACCTTGAAAGAGGGTGAGTGCATGGGTGCTTGCGGTGATTCACCTGTCATGCTGGTCAACGACAAGCGTATGTGCAGCTTTATGAGCAAAGAAAAGATTGACGCTTTATTAGATGAATTACGTGCAGAAGGGAAAGCAGCATGACTAGCTTGCACGATCGCCATATCAAGCCCTTAATTCTCGCTGGATTAAATGGTGATAATTGGCGTTTAAAAGATTACGAAAGTCGTGGCGGTTATCAACAACTACGTCGTTTAATTAACGACAAAGTATCTCCTGATTCGATCATTGCTGAATTAAAAGCTTCTTCATTACGCGGTCGCGGAGGCGCAGGGTTCCCGACAGGTTTGAAGTGGAGCTTTATGCCCCGTCAATTCCCGGGCCAAAAATATTTAGTTTGTAATAGTGACGAAGGTGAGCCGGGTACTTTTAAAGACCGTGACATCATGCGTTACAACCCACACGCTTTGATCGAAGGCATGATCATCGGCGCCTACACAATGGGTATTACAGTGGGTTACAACTACATCCACGGTGAAATCTGGGAAGTGTATTCACGCTTCGAAGAGGCGCTCGAAGAGGCGCGTGCTGCTGGATACCTAGGCGACAAAATTTTAGGAAGCGATTTTTCATTCCAATTACATGCTTCTCCTGGTTGGGGTGCTTATATTTGTGGTGAAGAAACAGCCTTGCTTGAATCCTTAGAGGGCAAAAAAGGTCAGCCTCGCTTTAAGCCACCATTCCCTGCAAGTTTCGGCTTATACGGGAAACCGACCACCATTAACAACACCGAAACATTTGCCGCTGTGCCGTTCATTTTGGCAATTGGTGGTCAGGCTTATTTAGAGCTTGGCAAACCAAACAACGGTGGCACGAAGATTTACTCTGTCTCCGGTGACGTTGTACATCCAGGTAATTACGAAATTCCATTGGGCACTCCATTTGCAGAGCTTCTAAAGCTTGCTGGCGGAATGCGTGATGGCAAAGCTTTAAAAGCTGTAATTCCCGGCGGATCTTCTGCACCAGTAATTCCTGGTGCGCAGATGATGGATCTAACTATGGATTACGACAGTATTGCAAAAGCTGGATCTATGTTGGGATCTGGCGCTGTGATTGTGATGAACGAAACCCGCTGTATGGTTCGCGCCTTGGAACGTTTGTCTTACTTTTATCACGAAGAATCTTGTGGTCAGTGCACACCATGCCGTGAAGGTACTGGCTGGTTATGGCGCATTGTCCACCGCATTGAACATGGAGAAGGGCGTCCGGAGGATTTGGATTTACTCAATGACGTAGCCGCGAATATTCAAGGACGTACGATTTGCGCTTTAGGTGATGCAGCAGCGATGCCTGTACGTGGCATGTTGAAGCATTACATGGATGAATTTGCGTATCACGTAGAACATAAGCGCTGCTTAGATTCTGCGAAACCTTTATAAAGATTTAGAGCACGGGATATCTAAAAGTGAGCATGGTAGAAATCGAATTAGATGGTAAGGCAGTAGAAGTTCCGCAAGGTTCGATGGTGATGCACGCCGCGAACAAGCTCGGTACCTACGTCCCTCACTTCTGCTATCACAAGAAGTTATCGATTGCTGCTAACTGCCGCATGTGTCTTGTTGAAGTTGAGAAAGCACCGAAACCGTTACCGGCTTGCGCTACTCCTGTGACCCAGGGCATGAAGGTATTTACGCATTCTGCCAAAGCGGTTGAAGCTCAACGCTCCGTAATGGAATTTCTTTTAATTAACCACCCATTGGATTGCCCAATTTGCGATCAAGGTGGCGAGTGCCAATTACAAGACTTAGCGGTAGGTTACGGTAAGTCAAACTCACGCTACGATGAAGAGAAACGTGTTGTTTTCCATAAGAATGTAGGTCCATTGATCTCTATGCAAGAGATGAGCCGTTGCATCCATTGCACACGTTGTGTTCGTTTTGGCCAAGAAGTTGCCGGCGTAATGGAATTGGGTATGGTCAACCGCGGCGAGCATTCAGAAATTACTACTTTTGTTGGTCAGACTGTAGATTCAGAGTTATCTGGAAACATGATTGATTTGTGTCCGGTTGGCGCTTTAACCAGTAAGCCATTTCGCTATGCGGCTCGAACCTGGGAACTCGGACGTAAGCGTTCAGTCAGCCCGCACGATAGCTTAGGTGCCAATACTACGGTTCAGACTAAAGCCAACAAAGTCATGCGTGTAGTTGCCCTGGAAAACGAAGCCATTAATGAATGCTGGATTAGCGACCGTGATCGCTTCTCTTATGAAGGTTTAAATAGTGTTGATCGCGTAACTACACCAATGGTGAAGCAGGGTGGTCAGTGGTTAGAAACAGATTGGCAGTCAGCATTGGATTATGTTGCCCATTCACTAAAAACGATTTCAGCAGAAAGTGGCCCAGAGTCAATCGGCGCTCTAGCACACCCAATATCCAGCGCAGAAGAATTGCATCTCTTGCAAAAGTTAGTGCGTGGCATGGGCTCCAATCAAATAGAAACTCGGTTGCGCCAAACTGATGTAACAGCTGCTGCTGCAGCTCCTTGGCTGGGAATGCCAATCGCCAAGATCAACGAACTAGATCGTGTATTGGTTATTGGTAGTTTCTTGCGCAAAGACCAGCCTGTATTAGCGGCACGCATACGTACTGCCAGCAAGCGTGCCTTGCAAGTACTGCGTATCGATGCAGGTGGCGATGACTGGTTGATCTCAAGCAACGGTATTTCTGCGGCTCCAAGCGCATGGTTAAATAGTTTGAGTGAAGTTGCACTTGCTGTTGCTAAAGCTAAATCAGTAAGCGCACCAGCAGGCACAGCCAACTTAGCAGTTTCTCCTGCAGCGCAGAAGATTGCCGATGGCTTGCTCTCTGGTGAGTCAACTGCTGTATTGCTTGGTTCTGCTGCTATTGCGCATCACCATGCTTCTGACTTACACGTCATGGCGCAATTTATTGCCGAGCAGACTGGTGCTACTTTGGGCTTCTTGCCGGTTGGTGGCAATGCAGTTGGCGCATCATTGGTAAATGCTAATGGTGCTGGCGTTGAATCAGTGTTGTCCGGTGATCGTCGTGCTGTCATTTTGATGAACATCGAGCCTGATTCTGATCTACC
>CANBSM010000016.1 GCA_947372155.1 Burkholderiaceae bacterium | reverse complement strand
TGTCCGGCTCACGAGGTTAAACAAGATTTATTACGCGTGATTGGCTCTGAAGACATTGGTATGACGCTTACCGAATCAATGGCCATGAATCCTGCATCTAGTGTGAGTGGTTTTTATTTGGCTCATCCTGACGCTCGGTACTTTAACGTTGGTAAGCTTTCAAACGACCAGGTGGAAGATCTAGCGAAACGCCGCGGGCAATCAGTCGAAGACACCCGCCGCCAGCTTGCGAGCTTATTGGATTAAACGCCCCACATTACTGGTTCGTTTTTTGCTTTAGCTTGCTTCATGAGCTCAAGGAAGGGATAAGCTCTTTGACCAAGCCGATCCGCTAGCTTTGGCTTTTCCGCCTGCTCTTCCTTGTCACTTTTTGCTTTAGAGCGCTCTTCAAGATCTTTGAGGATGGCTGTTTCTAGTGCTGTTATCAGATCAGGCAGTTGTTCTGCGGTTAGGATGCCCCTGGGATCTAGCGGGCGCCCCAAAATATCAAAGATTCTCTTAGTCAGATCGGCCAGCATGATGACATCTGGACCAGCTTTAGAGCGGAATTGATAGATCATTTCGATAGCTTACCACCTGATAAACTCACTTATCTATGTTGTCGACCAATAAAAATCGCTTAATTGAAATGCTGAGTACTGCGCTTGCGGGCTTGGCTCAGGAACGCGGCCTAGGAGAGGCTCCAGCCCCCCGCCTAGAGCGCCCTAAGGCTGTTGATCATGGAGACGTCGCTTGTAATATCGCGCTCCAGCTATCTAAGGCATGGAAGCTCAATCCACGCGAGTTAGCACAGGCCTTAGTCGAGGGCTTACAGCAGCAAGCAGGCTTTAATGAACTCATTGCATCCTGTGAAATCGCAGGACCTGGCTTTATTAATTTCCGCCTCAGTAATGCTGCCAAGACCGCAGTAGTTCAGGAGATACTTTCTGCGGGAACTCATTTTGGTGAGTCTGTGCAGGGCGGCGAGTCTGTGCCAAGCGCTATGATTGAGTTTGTTTCTGCCAATCCAACCGGTCCATTACATGTAGGTCACGGTAGGCAAGCAGCGCTTGGCGATGCTTTAGCGAATTTGTTGGCGACCCAAGGAATCAAAGTTCATCGTGAGTTTTATTACAACGATGCTGGTGTGCAGATTGCCAATTTGGCTTTATCAGTTCAGGCTCGCTTACAGGGTCTTAAGCCTGGTGATGCAAAGTGGCCTGAGCAGGCATATAACGGTGAATATATTGCGGAGATTGCTACCGCATTTAAAGCTTCATTAGAATTTAAAGATGATCTTGAAGCCATTCGGCAATTCGCGGTTGCTTATTTGCGCAACGAACAAGATATTGATTTAAAAACCTTTGGCGTGAAATTTGATTGCTATTACTTAGAATCTTCTTTATATACCGACGGTAGTGTTGCGCAAATCGTTGGCGATTTACAAAGTATCGGCAAGACCTATGAATCCGAAGGCGCACTCTGGTTGAAGAGTACGGATGATGGTGACGATAAAGATCGCGTGATGCGTAAGTCTGATGGTAGCTTTACCTACTTTGTACCGGATGTGGCGTATCACACAAGCAAGTGGAATCGTGGCTTTCAGAAAGTGATTAATGTGCAGGGTAGCGATCACCACGGCACGATCGCCCGTGTGCGCTCAGGCCTGCAAGGCGTAGCTCAGAAGCGCGGTTGGGATATTCCTAAAACGTATCCAGATTATGTATTACATAAGATGGTTACTGTGATGCGCCATGGCGAAGAAGTCAAAATTTCTAAGCGAGCTGGTTCATACGTCACTGTGCGTGATTTAGTTGAATGGTCGGGCGGCGTAACTCCAGAGATGACGCCCCAAGAGAGAGAATTGGCTTTGCAACGCGGTCGCGATGCGGTCCGCTTTTTCTTGATCTCCCGTAAGGCAGATACCGAATTTGTTTTTGATATTGATTTAGCCTTGCAACAAAATGATGAGAACCCAGTGTTCTATGTTCAGTATGCGCATGCACGAATTAATTCAATCTTGCAGCAGTGGGGTGGCCAAATATCGGATTTGGCTACGGCTGATTTATCGCTCCTGCAAAGCAAGGCATCAGATCATTTACTGCGTCGTTTGGCAGAATATCCAGAAGTTCTGACGGCAGCTGCCGAAGAATTAGCGCCGCATGCGTTGGCGTTTTACCTGCGTGATTTAGCAGGTGATTTCCACACCTTCTATAACGCGGATCGCGTCTTGGTTGACGATCAGAACTTAAAGCAAGCACGGCTTGCATTACTGCTAGCAACGCGCCAGGTTCTGCAAAATGGCTTAAAAGTACTCGGGGTATCAGCGCCAATAAAGATGTAATGGCGAGGTACGAAGTGAAGATGTAAGATGAGGAAATGATGAAAACACCGAATCAACAAAACTCCCAATACGGCGGCACGATTCTAGGTTTTATTTTGGGTTTGGGCGTCGGTCTTGGAATTGCCTTTGTTATTGCCTTTTACCTTTCTAAAAATACCCCCCAAGAAAGACCGGGGATGCGGGCGCCTAGCCTGCCTTTGACCATTAAACCTTCTGCCGCACCCGCTGAAGGCGAAACCAGCGCTCCTGCTGAGCCGGTTGATTTAAATAAGCCGCTCCAGGGTAAGTCACCCGCTCCCCCAGCTACCCCTGCATCTTCAGACCCCATTGGCGATTTGGTAAGCGGCAAGAAAACTGCTGATAAGCCAGCAGAGATATCTCCCGCAGTGAAAGCAGACGCTATCTATTTTCTGCAAGTGGGAGCATTTACAAAACGTGCTGATGCAGATGCGCAAAAGGCGAATTTAGCGATTCAAGGAATACAGGCTCAGTTAAGTGAAGTCACGAGCGATGGTAATACTCTTTGGCGCGTCCGCGTAGGCCCATACAACAGTGTCGAAGAGAGCAACTCAGTACGAGATAAATTGAGTGGCATAGGACTTAAACCAACTTTAATTAAATCCAGCAAATCATGATTTCATTCAGCAAAAGATTTATTACTGTATTAGCACTGCTTTCTTTAAGTGGATTTGCTAGTGCCCAAGCTCAAAAAATCGAAGAAGGTTTTGACTACCGCATTTTGCCTGTAGCCCAGCCTGTCGAAACCAAGGGAAAAGTAGAGGTTATCGAATTCTTTTGGTATGGCTGTCCTCATTGTTACGACTTCGAGCCTGAGCTAAGTAGCTGGGTAAAACGTCAGCCTAAGGACGTTGTCTTCAAAAGAGTCCCTGTTGCTTTTCGTGATGATTTCTTACCCCATAGTCAGATGTATTACGCACTCGAATCTATGGGTAAGGCAGATGCTTTAAATGAAAAAGTAATGTACGCGATGCACAAGGAAAATAAGCGCCTCATGACTGAGACGGAGATTGCAGATTGGGTTGCATCCCAAGGCGTTGATCGCAATACTTTCTTGGCGACCTATCGATCTTTTGCGGTAGTGTCCAAGGCGCGTGCTGCCAAGCAATTAACAGAAGCCTATCGTATTGATGGAGTGCCAACGATTGTGATGCAAGGTAGGTACGTTACTTCACCGTCAATCGCTGGATCGAAAGCTAAGGCAATCGCAGTAATGGATTACCTCGAAGAGAAAATTCGTAAAGACAAGTACAAGTAGTAACTTCGAAAGAAGTGATGCTACGTAATACTTTAGCGCTGCTTAAATTTTGACGAAGCGGCGCACAATCCAAAAGTAGAGCGGGTATGGCAAGATTCTCAGGAGCTTTAAGAATCTTGAGAATCGTTTAGGGAAGTGAATATCAAACTCCCCCTTCTCAATACCGGTCAATATCTCGCGAGCTGCCTCTTCTGCGCTAATGAGGGCTGGCATTTCAAAGTCATTTTGTGCGGTTGCTTCAGTAGCTACAAATCCTGGGGAAATCATATGCACGCTAACTCCGGTTGGCAGCAAGTCGTAATATAAATTCTCACAAAAATTGATAATTGCAGCCTTACTCGGACCATAGGCTAAAGCCTTTGGTAGACCGCTGTACCCCGCAACACTTCCGACGATAGCGATATGTCCTGAATGGGCCTTCAGCATTTCTGGTATTACTAATGCCACTGCTCTCATTGGCCCTAAAAGGTTTGCATCAATCGTTTTTTCTGCAATCTTGAAATCAAAATTGTCTGCGCGCAGCGGGACATACATCCCAGATACAAAAAGCAGGAGATCAATTCCACCCCAGGCACTAACAATGGTTTTATAGCCATCTTGCAGTTGGGCATTGTCTGTGACATCTAGTGGAATAACAAGGGTTTGATTAACCTCTGCAATGCTGGCAATTTGATGTAATCGTTCAGCTCTTCTGCTAGAAAGTGCCACTTTGGCGCCTTTGAGAAGCAGGGCCTTTGCACAAGCTTCGCCAATGCCACTTGATGCGCCAATGACCCAGACTTTTTTGCCGGAGAAGTGATCTATTCCACTTTGTTTCATATGCTTAATGCATCAGAAGATGCTGGTGATGGTTGATGGCTCAATGTGAATTGCACTACATCGATATTACGCTCGGTAAAACCGGCTGCGCAGTACATAAGGTAGAAGTTCCAGAGACGTATGAAGGTCTCATCAAAGCCTAACAGGCGGACTTCTTGAAGCTTCTGATTAAAGCTATCGCGCCACAGACAAAGGGTTTTTGCATAGTCCGCTCCGAACGCGAATTCATCATCAATCTGTAGTCCGGCCTTAGCAGCACTTGCTTTGAAGCTTGCTCGAGAAGGCAGCATCCCACCAGGAAAGACGTACTGCTGAATAAAGTCAGTATTCCGTCTGTAGCGATCAAAAAGATCTTCTGCAATCACAATTGTTTGGATGCAAGCTTTGCCGCCTGCTTTTAGGCAGTTAGCAATGGTTTCAAAATACTCTGGCCAATGTTTTTCACCAACCGCCTCAAACATTTCGACTGAAGCAATGCCATCAAATTTTTCCTGGCAGTCTCGATAGTCTTGAAGACGCACTTCAAACGTAGGAGGATGGGCCATTTGATTTTGTACTTCTAGCAAGCGTTTTTCTGCAAATGCTTTTTGTTCTGTAGAGAGGGTGAGGCCGGTAATTGCTCTATTACTGCGCAGGGATTCTTCCATCACTCCACCCCAGCCGCAGCCAATTTCCAGAATGTGATTTCCTGGTGCAGTCTTCAAAGAATCTAGAATGCGCCCAATTTTTGCGCGCTGTGCATCGGCCAAGACTTGCCTATCACCTTGGGAAAACCAAGCACTCGAGTAGCTCATCGTAGGATCAAGCCACAGAGTGTAAAAGGCATTGCCTAGGTCGTAATGCGCATGGATATTCTTGCGACTGCCAGCTTTGCTGTTATCGCGTAACCAATGTTTTAGGCGATAAAAGATCGATCCGTACCAATTGCCATAGATTGCTTTTTCTAGGATGGTTCGATTGCGGATTGCCAACTCAAGTAGTGCTTTTAGGTCTGGAGTATTCCATTTTCCTTGAATATAACTCTCGGCAAAACCAATATCTCCGTGAGACATGATCTCTTTAAATACTGACCATTCTAGGATCTGGATGTCTGCATGTAATTGATCACTTTGAACGCCAAACTCGCGCTTCTCTCCATTAGGAAGTGTTAGCCTTAAGTAGCCGCTGCTCAGTTTCGTCAGGAGCCTTAGGAGTGCCTTAGCCTGAATTTGCTGTTGTGGCGAAGCCTTAGCCCGCTCTTGTGGGCGAGAAAAATTGAGTCTGGAGAGAAGGGATTGTCCTGGGCGATTCATCTGCTAACTTCGAGTTCTGGTGGTTTAGGCTTTGAGTGAAAGGGTACACCTTTTACCCACAATTTCAATGCTTGCCAATGTATTCGGAAAATGACACCTAAGCTCATTAAAGGATAGCGTAGTAGCGCCAGAATGACATTGGTCCGACTAAGTTGGCGGCTGGTGCCACTAATGCTGGTATTAATAAGGGGCTGCCCGTCCTCATGTAGCTCAATGCGACAAACATTATTTTTGCCGCTAGTACTATCTTGCGGAAACAAGAAGCGGAAATGGTAATCGCCACGTACCGCGCAAAATGGCGAAACATGAAAGACCTTCTTACTGCTCAGCGTTTCACCCGAGCGCAACTCTTCACCTGAATCTTTGTGCAGTAAATAGCAATGACGCTCGCCAAAGGTATTGTTAACCTCAGCTAACACCGCTTGTACTTTGCCGCTAGCGCGCGTGCAGATCCAAAAGCTCACTGGATTGAAGACGTATCCCAACACCCTTGGAAAAGTCTGAAGCCAAATTTCCCCATCGACATGCTGTACATGATTGTCTGCCAGGATCTTTTCAATCCACGTAAGGCTATTCGATTCCCCTAGACCATGATCTTTATCAAAAAATGCACAAAGACCCCAGCGGTTATCGCTTAAGCCGTTCTGACTTAGCAAATTTGGGTTAGTGCTTCGAGCACGCATGGGGATGGAAACAGTAAATACGCCGTAGCCAAAAGCATTCTTTGCAGGTCGCAAGCGCTGGTGTTTTACTACTCCAAAGTTAATCTTGGCATCTGACATCAACTACACGTCTTGTTTAGTTTTGATGGGTTGACGAATGCTTTCAATTAAAGCTTCTGCAACCAATTCGCCGGAGCGCAAACCATCCTCATGAAATCCAAATCCCGTCCAGGCACCGCAGTACCAAATCGATGATGTTCCCTGGATTAAAGGTAGCTCCTTCTGGGCTTGTATCGCGCTCATATCAAAGACAGGATGTGAATAGTGAATCTCTTGATGTACAAGTTTTGGATCTGGCTCTTCCGAGGGATTTAAGCTCACAATAATTTGCGTATCTTGAAGTTGAGCTGGCAGAGGTTGGAGGCGATTAATTAAGTAGTTAACGCTGACATGTTGTTTTGTATTGGGTTTTGCGCCAGATTTAGCGGTGTAATTCCAGGCAGCCCAGCAACGTTTTGCATCTGGCAAGAAACGAATATCAGTATGCAAAATTGCTCGATTCTTTTGGTATGGAACTGATGCTAGGATATTTCTTGATTGTTGGTCAATGCCATGAACTAAGTCTAATGTTTGGTCGCTATGACAAGCCATGATCACTTCATCGAAATGGGCTGAGCCAGCTTGACTGAGAACCTCAACTTGCCCGCCATTCTGACCCGTATTTACTCGCAGAACACATTCACGTTTAATGACTACCCCATGCTTTTCTATTGCTGCTACGAGCCTGCTTACATACTCTCGTGAACCACCCTTGATGGTCAGCCATTGTGGGCGATTTTGAATTTGCAAAAGGCCATGGTTGTGGCAAAAGCGCACCATGGTTTGAATGGGGAACTCTAGCATCTGCTCCACTGAACAAGACCAGATAGCGCCAATCATGGGTAGAAAGTAATTCTCTTTAAAACTTTGACTAAAGCGATGACGCTTTAAAAAATCCGCAATTTTTTCATCAGGCTCTTTGTATTGATGACCGGCTTCAATTTGATCGTGCGCTAATTGAGTCGCTAAGCGATTAAAGCGCAAGATGTCATAGGCCATTCTCCAAAATGATGGAGACAGGAGATTGGATCTTTGCCCAAAAAAAGAATTAATGTCATTACCAGCCCATTCAATCTTTTTGCTTGCTCCAGATTTGGCAGATGCATCAATCGATACAGAAAAGGACATCTCTGATGGAGCTATCGGCGCTTGAATTTCTTCGAATAGACGTACGAGACGTGGATAAGTCTTGCGGTTAAATACCAGAAAGCCAGTATCTACGCCGTGCGTGATTTCTTTATCACCAATTTTGCAAGTGAGATCGACTGTATTGCTGTGACCGCCAATGTGATCGCCGGCCTCAAATAAAGTAATTTCAAATTCAGGGTGCTGTCTTAAAGCATAGGCGCAGCCTAATCCAGAGATACCTGCGCCAATAATGGCAATTCTTTTTTTACTCACTGAGCTTTTTCTCCTAAAAGCTTTTCAATTTCATTTGTAATGCTGTTACTAGTCGGTTTGGTGATACTGCCAAACGAGTCAACCACATTGCCATTTCGATCGATTAAATATTTATAAAAATTCCATTTTGGCGTTGTACCAGTTTTGGCAATCAGCATCTTAAATAAGGGGTTCGGGTTATTCCCGGAAACTGTGCTCTTGGCAAACATCGGAAATTTCACGTCATAGGTGTTCTTGCAGAAATCGGCAATTTCTTTATTGCTGCCTGGTTCCTGTTGCCCGAAATCGTTGGAAGGAAAGCCCAGGATCACAAAGCCTTGATCTTTGTATTTGGCATAAATCTTCTCAAGGCCCTCATATTGGCTTGTAAAGCCGCAAAAGCTAGCTGTATTGACTACCATGACGACTTTGCCTTGATATTGGCATAGGCTTTGTGGTGCTTCATCCTGTAGGCGGGGAAAGGTATGGGATAGCAGGGGGCTGCAAGTGGGCGCAGCATTCGCAAGCTGAATTCCAGATAAGAAAGCAAATAGCCCAAATAGGCAGTTCGTTGCGAAACGGGGCATATTGCACCTTTTTTATTTTACGAGTTAGAGGCCAAGTCTAAGACATTCTGGGTAATATCGCTGGCCTCGTAAGATTGCCATTAATATTGGGTTATGAGTCATTTACAACCCCCCTCTTTTGAAGCAAAAGTCTGCTCATCGGAACAGCTTGCTGCGCGCCTCGAAAAGCTTCCTAGACCATTGGTGTTTACTAATGGAGTCTTCGATATCTTGCACCGTGGCCATGCCAGTTATTTGGCTCAGGCCCGTGCCTTGGGGGCTAGCTTGGTGGTGGGCGTAAATTCTGATGCCTCAGTGAAGATGTTGGGGAAAGGCGATGACAGACCTATTAATTCAGAAGCTGATCGCCAGGCTTTGTTGGCTGCATTAGAAAGTGTAGATATGACTGTGTTGTTTACCGAACAAACACCGGTCAACTTAATTGAAAAAATCCGTCCTGATATTTACGTCAAGGGCGGTGATTACGATATCGATACTTTGGCAGAAACCCATCTGGTAAAAAGTTGGGGTGGTAAAGCAGTTGCGATACCTTTCTTATATGAGCGTTCAACTACAAGCCTGTTGGGTAAGATCCGCTCTTAAGGGTTTTGCAGTAACCAGGCCCAAATACCGCGGAGTACCAATCCTTCGGTTACTTCCACGGCTTGCTTGATAGGTAAATTCGTTTGCATAATCTCTTGCGCAAGGGTTTTGGCATTACCGCCATCAAGCCAAACCTTCTCGATGGAAAGATTTAGTTCTTTTGCATGCTGTATGCCGTACAAGATTGCGCCAATTTGAGCTGCATCACAACCGCCAATAATCGCGTCATTGGTAGATGATCCAAATCCATGATGTTCTCCACGCTTAGCTAGACCTAACTGCGCAGTATTATTTGCTAGACTTTCTTGCATCAATCCCAGGCCAGGCAGAATCCATCCGCCGTAATGTACGCCATTAGAGCCCAGCAAATCAATGGTGGTGGCAGTGCCGGCATTCACAATCAAGGTATTTTTTTTCGATAAGGCGCGCGCTCCAATGAGTGCGGCCCAGCGGTCGGCGCCGAGCTTGCTGGGATCTTGGTATAGGCTGCGCATTCCTGCGTAAGCACTATCGCCAGCAAGTTGTTTCCAATCCAGGTCATTCCATTGCGGGAACAGTGATTGGAGATTGGCAATCGCTTCCTGGCCAGCAACGCAGGAAAATCCGATGGCTGCAGGTTTCGGTAAGGTTTTGGAAATATAGTCCGCCAACTCAGCTCGATGTTCTGCCGATTGCAAAGACTTGCTGCTAATTGAGCCTGAGTAGGCCCACAACTTTTTTTGTTGAGCGCTCGGATTTTGTGTGGACTCCACGGCCGCCCATTTCAGGCGCGTATTACCAACATCAAAAAATAAATAAAGGCTCATGATTGAATCCGCAATGAAACATCACCTGCATGAATGGCGATGGTTTTGTTCTCTTGTTGCAATAGTAATGCCCCTGTCTCATCCACACCTTTTGCGATGCCATAAACAGGATCTTTACCAGCGCCAGAAATACACACAACTTGATCTTGATAGGCATCCCAGTTCATCCAACGCTCCTTGGAGGGTTTAAAACCATGCGCATCAAATGCAGTCAGGCTGTGCTCAAGTGAAGCTATTAATTTCAGCCAGAGATACTCGGTATCAGGAAGTGATTTTGTCAGTTGGGCAAGGGAACCCACTTTGAGTCCATTAACTAGGTTTGCCTCAATTACTTCTGCATTGCGCAAGTTAATACCAACCCCAATAATCATCCAGGTAGGGTCACCCGACTTGGCTTGTCCACCTTCAATGAGGATGCCGGCAAGTTTGGCATTGTTTAGCAGCAAATCATTTGGCCATTTCAGGCGAAGACCGGCTTTTTGAAGTTCTGCTTCGTTCAGGTTGCAGGCCTGTGCAATACCTTCTATTACTGCCAGACCAACCAATAAGCTCAGTCCGCTGAGTTCAGCGGGGCTTCTTGTAAACGGAAATGCTAAAGAGAAGCAAAGCGAGTCTTCAGGGTTAGCAAGCCATACTCGGCCCGCTCTACCTTTGCCGGCAGTTTGCCGATGAGCGATGCGAGCCACTGGATCAATAAGCTCTCCAGCACGCCAGCGCGCCAAAAGATCATCATTAGTTGAGTTGGTCTCGGTAACGCGCTCAAGGATGCAATTTGCAGTCATTCCGCCATTGTAGAAAGGTCTGACCTAGAATTGTGGGATGGATCAAAAAGATCAACGACCTCGGAAACTGGTATGGCCACTTCAGGCTATGCCATTAGCGAGAGCTATGAGCTTAAGTTATGCGCTTTTGATCGTCTATGTAAGCTTGAACCCCTTTGACTTTGACTTTCAGAATGGGATCTCTGCTTGGGCCTGGGTGGATGCCCCTTTACCCCGTTTTATGACTCTATTCGATGTATCAGTCAATATCCTGGCCTATATCCCCTTTGGATTTTTGGTGATGTTTGCTGCCTATCCTCGTTGGCGTAACTACGTAGCTCTTGGAATTGCCCTTAGCTTGAGTGCTGGCCTGGCGCTAGGTGTAGAAACTTTGCAGTCTTGGCTGCCTACTCGCATACCAAGTCAGATGGACTGGTGGGCCAATATATTGGGAGGATTGTTAGGGGGCTTGTTAGCGATTCCTCTGGGCCCGCAATGGCTTTCTGGAAGCGCAATTCGTCGACGCTTTGATCAATGGTTTGGCCTCAACTGGGCAGCTTGCGCTTTGTTCTTGTTGTTTCCTTGGTCGCAAATTTATCCACAAAGCTCTTGGCTTGGTACAGGCGTATGGGGTCATGCCATATTTGGATCGGTTGATTGGGGTACCTTAGTCATTAATCAAGTTATTCAAGAGACGGTGATTACCTCGGTATGCTGGCTTGGGGTGGCCTTGTTACTGTCTCTAGGCATGCGTACTAAGGCTCCACAATGGAGAATCCTCAATGGACTGCTTGGTCTAACCGTATTGATCAAAATTTTGTTTACCGCACTGCAATTTGGCGCCGAGTTTAGTTTGATTTGGCTAACTACTGGTGCTATTTGGGGGATGGTGCTTGGCAGCATCTTATTGAGATGGGCCTTGCGGCTTAAGCAGGCGACTAAGTTTTGGTTAGCGTTGATTTGCTTGCTGGGCACCACAATTGCCGTCAATGTTTTGCCTGACAATCCGTATTTCATTTTGACGCTTAGACACTGGTACCAAGGGCGTCTATTGCACTTTAATGAGCTGATGCAGTGGGTTTCCGTAGTATGGTTACCTCTGGCACTCATTTGGATGGTTCGAAGTGCCGTTGAATTTAAACCGAAACATTGATGAATATAATTTTTCTATGAGTTTTTCACATCACCTATTTTTCTGTCTTAATCAGCGCGCCAACGGTGAAGATTGTTGCGATCAGCACAATGCCTTTGCCTTGTTTGACTATGCCAAGAAAAGAGTTAAAGAGCTTGGCCTTGCTGGCCCAGGAAAAATTCGCGTAAATAAGGCGGGATGCTTAGACCGCTGTGCTGACGGCCCAGTCATGGTTGTCTACCCAGACGGTGTTTGGTACACCATGGTTGATGTGGATGATGTTGAAGAAATTATCCAGTCTCATTTAATTGAAGGGCGTCCAGTAGAGCGCTTGCAGTTGACTTAGTCATTTCAGAAAGTTGAAAGTTTTTTTATGAATAGCCGTACAAAAGTAATTCATATTGAAGGTATTGTCGGATCAATGGAAATGTCTATTGACCTTCCAGATGAATTAAAAAATGATCCTACGTTTGTAGTTCGTGGTCTAGCATTGGTCGCACATCCACATCCTTTAATGGGTGGAACAATGGATAACAAAGTGGCCCAAACTATGGCGCGGGCTTTTAACCAATTAGGCTATGTTAGCGTACGCCCAAATTTCCGTGGCGTAGGTGGAACCGAGGGTGTTCACGATAATGGCGTTGGCGAACTAGAAGATTTGCTGCACGTAACTGATTGGATGCGTACGCCATCAAGCTGGGGCGATTTTGAAGCAACCGCAAATCAATCTTGGGTATCAAACGCCAATACCTTACCCTTGGTAGTTTCAGGCTTTTCTTTTGGTAGCTTTGTTGGAAGTCATCTAGTGCAAAGACTTTCAGAATTGGGCCGTCCTGCTGAGCGCTTGGTGATGGTGGGTAGCGCCGCTGGCAAATGGACTCTAGCCCCAGTGCCCGCAGATACCATTTTGATTCATGGTGAATTGGACGAAACTATTCCCTTGATTGATGTTTTAGATTGGGCCCGTCCGCAAGAGCTCACTGTTCAAGTGGTTCCCGGCGCTGACCACTTTTTTCATCGTCGCTTGCATTGCATTCGCAACATCATTACTGGCGCTTGGTTGGGTATGCCAGATCACCGTAAATAATGAGAACTAGAAAGATCATATGGCTGAAGAAAAATCATTAATCGAGTACCCATCACTTTTTCCTATTAAGGTGATGGGTAAAGCAAATCCAGAATATCTTCCAGCAATAGTACATATTGCCAAACAGTTCGACCCTACATTTGATGAGAGCAAGATAGAGCAGCGGCCTTCTAAGGATGGAAATTATTTAGGCATTACTTTGCCCATTACTGCGACTAGTCGTGAACAGTTAGATGAGCTGTATCGAACTCTGTCCACCCATCCATTGGTTAGCGTTGTTCTGTAATTGAGTTCATGTCTGCTTTGGTAAAACAACTGGGATTAGCAGATTACGCCTCCACATATGAGGCGATGAAACTCTTTACTAAAGAGCGTACTAGTGAAACGCCCGATGAAATTTGGGTTTTACAGCACCCCCCAGTTTTTACTCTAGGCCTTGCTGGAGATGTAGGTAATTTGCATTCACCCAGCAATCAAATTCCACTCGTTCAAGTTGATCGGGGTGGAGAGATTACGTATCACGGACCAGGACAAATCGTGGTTTATCTTCTCTTGGATCTCAAGCGGCTTGGGGTCTTTGTAAAAGAATTGGTATCTCGCATTGAGCAGGCGCTTATCGATACATTGGCAGATTTTGGGATTCAGGCTGAAAGACATCCGGGGGCCCCGGGAATTTACGTCTCTCAGCAGTCAGGAGTGCCCTCAGAATGGATTGGTGCCAAGGTGGCTGCCTTGGGCCTCAAAGTCTCCAAAAGCTGCTCATATCATGGCCTAGCCTTGAATGTGGCCACGGATTTGGAGGCTTTCCAGCGCATCCACCCTTGTGGTTATGAGGATTTAAAGACGGTCGATATGCAAACCCTTGGGATCAAGGACAATATAGACACTATTAGCCAAAGGCTTTTGCAGCACTTACAAAAGCAACTGATGCCATCATGACAACCAATAAGCCTGACACCAACCCATCGATTGAGGCACGCCAAGATCTCAATTACGACGCATCACGTAAACAAAAGTCGAGCGAGAAGACTGCGCGTATACCGATCAAAATCATTCCTTTAACAGAGGTATTGAAAAAGCCTGACTGGATTCGTGTAAAGGCCGCTTCAGGTAATTCACGCTTTGCGGAAATCAAAAAGATTTTGCGCGAAAACGAATTAGTCACTGTTTGTGAAGAAGCCAGCTGTCCCAATATTGGCGAATGTTTTGGCAAGGGCACTGCAACTTTCATGATCATGGGTGATAAGTGCACGCGTCGTTGCCCTTTCTGCGATGTAGGGCACGGTAGACCAGATCCCTTGGATGTTAAAGAGCCCGCCAATCTAGCTCGCACAATCGCTGCGCTGAAGTTGAATTACGTAGTGATTACCAGTGTTGACCGTGATGATCTTCGTGACGGTGGAGCCATGCATTATGTTGATTGCATTTCTCAATCGCGCGCTCTTTCGCCTAACACTCGGATTGAGGTACTGGTTCCAGACTTTCGCGGTCGCCTTGATAAGGCCCTAGATATTTTTGCCGAGCACTCGCCAAGCGGCCTGCCTGATGTCATGAATCACAACCTCGAAACGGTGCCCCGTTTATATAAGCAAGCAAGACCTGGCGCTGACTACCTGCATTCTTTAAAGCTCTTGAAGGATTTTAAAGAGCGCTTTCCGCATATTCCTACGAAGAGCGGGTTGATGGTTGGCTTAGGCGAAACCGATGAAGAAATTTTGGAAGTGATGCGTGATATGCGTGAGCACAATATAGACATGCTCACTATTGGTCAGTACCTAGCGCCATCGGGACATCATTTGCCTGTTACGCGGTATGTTCATCCTGACGTATTTAAGATGTTTGAGGCAGAAGCATACGCAATGGGCTTCTCTCATGCAGCTGTGGGCGCGATGGTGCGCTCAAGCTATCACGCAGATCAACAGGCGCTCGGAGCTGGGGTTGTTTAGAGGGGTTCATAAAGCCGCGTTTTTTTTAGCGGCTTTGGTTTTTCTAATGGCGTGCAGTCCTAAATTGGACTGGCGCACAGTCCAAGCGCCCCAAGAAAGATATACCGCCCTGTTTCCTGGTAAGCCAGACAAATTAGAGCGTCGCATTCCTTATCTTGATCAAGAGCTATTACAGACACTTGAAGCGGTAAAAGTTGATGACGATATTTATTCGGTCAGCACTATTCAGCTACCAGTCAATCAAAGTGCTTCGCTCGGCAAACTACTTTCGCAATTGCAAGTCAATTTAATAGATAGGGCAAAAGCAGCTGGTGGCGACGTCACTACTGAGGATACGTTTTATAAAACAGCAGATCGGCAGCGCTTGCCAACCAAAGACTATTTTCTGGATTTGAAAACCACTGGTAAAGCGCAGCAACTGATGCGCGTTCGGTGGATTAATCGTGTGGCGCCTAATGGCGATTACTGGATCTATCAGATTTCGGTACTGCATTTGGTTGCAAGTACGGAAAATACAAAATTATTTTTATCTCAAGAAGAGTATGAAAACTTCTTTAGCGACTTTGTTCCTGAATAAAGATAGAGTGTCGAAGAGCTAAATAGCTCTACCCCTCGATAACAATTTGCGCTTATTGCTTTTCAAGTGCTGCAACTTTAGCTTCTAACGCTTCTAATTTTTCACGTGTTTTAGCCAGTACCTTGGTTTGAAGTTCAAACTCTTCACGCGTGACTAAGTCCATTTTCTGAAAACCTTGATTCATCATGGCGCGGACATTTTTTTCAATCTCTTGCGCTGGAGAATTGCGGATCGCATCACCAACTTTGTTTTGCATATCGCTTGCGATACGTTGGATTTGTTCGAGGATTTCGCCTGGTTTTTGCATGATGGAGATTCGCGGTTCTATTTAGAGTTGCAGAAAAGATATACATTCATATTTTAAGTTGGATGGCCAGAGATGCCCAAAATAGGGTCAAAACTTAAAAATAGCCCCAAATTCACCTAATCGGTGCAATATATAGCACCAAAAAAGTGCATTTGCCTTATTAGGGGGATTTGTGACAAAGCCATGAACGCTGGGCAATTCAATATCACCCCATGCAATAAGTATTTAACCCATTTTTGATTACAACTAAGTAAGGAGTAGCACATGAGAACTTTACAAAAGACAGCAATCTCTGCGGCAGCAGTAGCTTTATTGACAGGTCTTTCAACAGCAGCATTTGCAGCTGACGAACCAGCGGCTGAAGTAGAAGTAAGCCCAATTACTGCAAACGTTACTGTTGTTAACGATTATCGTTATCGCGGTATTAGCCAATCAAACTTCAAGCCAGCTATCCAAGGTGGTTTTGATTACGCACATGAGAGCGGCCTCTACATTGGTAACTGGAACAGCTCGATTAGCTGGATCGGTGATGCATACGGTCCTAACGGCGGTGTTTCTGGTAAAGGCAATACTGCTGGACAAGTAAGCGCTCCAATCGAGATGGACTTTTATGCTGGCTTTAAAAAGGAATTGATCGGCGAAGGTTTTGCTACTGACATCGGTTTCTTGCAGTACTACTATCCAACTTCAGGCATTCCTAATACTGGTGGATTAACATCTAACCCAAATACAAGCGAATTCTACGTAGCTCAAAACTTTACATTTGGCCCAGTAACTGGTTTTGCTAAAGTTTCTTATGCAGTTTCAACATTATTCGGCACAGTTAACTCAAGCGGTTCTTATTACCCAGATTTGACAGTGAACTATGACACTGGCGTATGGGGCTTGGCATTGAATGGCCACGTTGGTTATCAATATGTTGCTGGTAATGCTCCAACTGGTGCTGGTGTAACTAACTACGTAGGCAATTCAATTTCTGGCGTAAGCAATGGCACTTTGTATTCCTATACTGATTGGAAGTTGGGTGTAACTAAAGACTTTGGCGGCGGTTTGTCTGCTGCTCTTGCTTATGTTGGCACTAACGCTGCAACATACCAAGGTGGTTATTCTTATTCAAGCCCAGCTGGCAAAAACTTGGGTAAATCAACTGGTTTAATTTCTTTAACAAAGACTTTCTAATTTCCACTCTGAACGGAGAAACATATGAAATTAATTACCGCAATCATCAAGCCATTCAAGCTTGACGAAGTGCGCGAAGCTCTCTCGGAAGTGGGAGTTTCGGGCATCACCGTCACTGAAGTTAAGGGCTTTGGTCGTCAAAAAGGTCACACCGAGTTGTATCGCGGTGCTGAGTATGTTGTCGACTTTTTACCTAAAGTAAAAATTGAAGCTGCTGTTGAAGATGGCATCTTAGAGCGCGCGATTGAAGCAATTGAAAAATCTGCACGTACAGGCAAGATTGGTGACGGCAAGATTTTTGTCTCGCCAGTTGAGCACGTCATTCGTATTCGCACCGGTGAAACCGGCGCGTCAGCACTTTAAAGAGAGGTTAAAAATGTTAACTTGGATGAAACGACTCGTTGCTGGTGGTGCTATGGCCTTGGCTATTGGCGCAACCGGTGTAATGGTTACTTCACCAGCTCATGCTGATGAAGTTAAAAAACCTGCAGTTACAGCTCCTGCCGCTACTCCAGCAGCAGCTGAACCTGCTCCAGTGCTTTGCTCTGAAAAGTGCAACAAAGCGGATACCGCATGGATGATGGTCTGTACAGCCTTAGTGTTGTTGATGACACTTCCTGGTTTGGCTTTGTTCTACGGCGGTTTGACACGTAGCAAGAACATCTTGTCTATTTGTATGCAATGTTTCATGGTCTTCTCTTTGATTTCAGTGCTATGGGCGATTTATGGCTATAGCTTTGCATTCACGGAAGGCGGAGCATTCATCGGTGGATTAGATCGACTCTTCTTGGCTGGTATGAATCCAGACTCAGTAGCAGCAACCTTTAGTAAGGGTGTTGTGATTCCTGAGTATGTATTTATGGCTTTCCAAGCAGTGTTCGCAACTATCACTTGCTGCTTGATCATTGGTTCTTTTGCTGAGCGTGCTAAGTTCTCTGCAATCTTGGTATTCATGGTGATTTGGTTCACTTTGAGCTACCTGCCAATCGCTCACATGGTTTGGTTCTGGCCTGGTCCAGATGACATCAAAGATGCTGCATCACTCGAAGCAATTACTGCTCGTGCTGGTTGGTTGTGGCAAA
>CANBSM010000015.1 GCA_947372155.1 Burkholderiaceae bacterium | reverse complement strand
GCCAGATACGTGAGCGCGAGCTGGCTAGTGATGCACTTTCTCAACTCAGGCAATCGCCCTACTCACCTACACAAATTTATGCCAGCAATATTGGGTTGGTAAAAGATTTAGAAAATGCCTCCACTCTGATTGCCGACCATGCTTATGGCGGCCTCATGATGTCCCCTATTAGCCGTCATCAGATGCTTCAGATTAACGATAGCCGTATCGCTAAAGCCATTTTTTCGCTGCACCCTCATCAACACCCAAACCAAAACGGAGACAAGTAATGAGAAAACGCGTGATGTTGGTAGATGACCATCCAGCAATGCTGATGGCTCTTAAAAGTATGTTGCAGGACCAGTTGCTATTTGAAATCGCAGGGCAAGCTCAGAATGGAGAGGAGTGTCTTAGGTCTATGAAAGAGGTGAACCCTAATATGGTGATCCTTGATCTAGATATGCCCAAGACGGATGGTTTTGATGTCATCCGCCGAATTGGGTTGATGTACCCAGATGTGCGGATGCTAGTACTGTCGAGTATGGACGAAGCAGTCTATGGCGGCAGGGTGCGCTCGCTCGGTGGGCACGGCTTTGTGAATAAAACTGCTGGAGCAGATGTGATCCTTGCGGCCTGCGTTGCAATCTCTCAAGGTTATAACTTTTTCACTCATGGCAAAAATGGTAATAGCTCATTAAGTGATAACGATAAGCTCGCACTCATTTCGGATCGTGAGTTACAGGTCATGAAGTATTTAGGCAAAGGCAATTCCAATCAGCAAATCTCCGAAATGCTGCATATCAGCAATAAGACAGTGGCTACTTATAAGACCAGAGTCTTTGATAAGCTGGGTATTAACAATATTGCAGACTTGATTTTGTTCTGTCGCATGAACAACATCATCGAAAGCTAATTCACTATGCATCGGTCCATCACCCGGATTGCCCTTTTTATCCTATTAAATGGGATATTAAGCAATACCTATGCGAACTTACTGAACTCGGCAGAGCAACGGTGGATCGATGCCCATCCCGTAGTACGTTTTAGTATTCATGAAAAATACGCGCCTTACTTAGATGTGAATGACAAGGGTGAGCCTGGAGTTTTTCATAGCTTTCTAAAAAAGCTCAGTGTATTTACACAGCAAGAGTTTTTGCCAAAGTGGCGAAAGAGTGATCAGGAGGGACTTGAGCAACTAGCCAATGGAGAGGTGGATTTCATCATTGATCCGCCCACACTAGATGATGCGTATCTGAAATTTGGCTCCTTATCAGAAGCAATCTTTTGGGGGCATGACGCCATTCTGACTAAACGGTCAAAAAACGATGCGCCTATTGAGCCAATTAATATCGCCTACTTTGACCGTGGCTTTGAAAACCCGCCAATACCCAATCATCCCCAAGCCAGCGTATCCGGACATGCGGAAAAATTAGTATTAGACCTTCTCAAAAACGATATTGAGGCACTTGTCTTACCGCTTCGCCTTGCTCAACAACTGATTCTGAAGCTTAACGGAGAGATGCTACACATTGATGGCCTTTATAGCAGGGAACCTTTTCAATATCGCTGGCTGATTTCTCATCAAGACCTAGCTTTGCATGGTGTGCTTAATCAATTTCTCAATAATCTAGATCCAATCGCATCACGACAACTTTTTAGCCTGAATACATCCACTCTTGAAGTGGATACTCCATCTTCATCAACCCACCTACCCTGGCTCTCCAGCCTAGGAATTTTTCTAATAGGCGCCTACTTATTCTGGCGTATGTATCAGAAATATTCTCTTCAAAAGGAGAAGGCACAACAACTGATCTCATCGAAAGAGCAAGCAGAGCATGCGAATGCAGCAAAGTCAGCCTTTTTGGCAACAATGAGTCATGAAATCCGTACTCCAATGAATGCTATTTTGGGAGTACAGGAGTTATTGCTCAGTAGCCCTCTACCCGCCAATGAAAAAACTTTGCTCAAGAGCGCACATTCATCAGCAGAATCTCTATTGGGAATCCTCAATCAGGTTTTAGATCTCTCAAAGATAGAGGCAGGAAAACTCACACTTAATATCGAACCCTGCAATCTCAATGCCTTGATTGATGACATTGATTCTGCATTCTCAACGGTTGCCAATAGACAGAATCTCAAGTTGCATACCTCCAAAGATCAACGCATTGCAGAAGTTTTATTGCTAGATTCATTACGACTCCGTCAGATACTGCAGAACCTGATTAGTAATGCCATTAAATTCACCGATCGCGGTGAAATCTATTTCTCCATAAGCGTACTAGCAGATGATCATGCGGGACAACTAATTGAATTTCGAGTCATTGATACAGGTGTTGGTATGGGAACAGAAGAAGTTGCCCTTGCACTTCAAGCCTTTGAGCAAATACCGGGTACTGCAGAACAAGCCAACGGTACTGGCCTGGGCCTTACCATTACCAACCATTTAGTTACCTCCATGAACAGCCAGCTCTACTTTGAGAGCGCGCCTGGATTTGGTAGCAATATTCATTTTTGCGTTGCATTCCCACGTACCAGCATGGCCGCAAGCAGAACTTTTTCCCCAGAACATGGCTATGTATTTAGGAAGCTCATCCCCAGATCAACCCAAACTAGCGAGGAATCATTACAAGCTCTAGTAGTTGAAGATCATCCGGCAAGTCGCCAGATCATCTCTCTTCAACTTCAGGCTCTAGGCATTGAGGTATTGGTTTGCGATAACGCCGCCACTGCTATAGACCTTATCAGTCAAAAGCATTTTGATCTTCTATTAACCGATCAATCCATTCCGGGCATGCTGGGCTCAGAGCTAGCTAAGCATATACGTAATACTGGCAATCAAAGCCTCATCATCATAGGCATTACTGCAGATATCTATGCCCTAGACTCACGTCATCAATTCTTTGAATCGGGCATGAATGGCGTCCTGATCAAACCATTAAGCCTGATGACTCTAGAGAATGAACTTTCTCGATATTTTCAGGTGGAAAGCTTCCCAGAAACTATGGCACCCATAAACTATCAGGAGGAGTATTCGTTCGATGCCTTTAGCAATCTATTAAAACAAAGCCCCGAATACATCCTAGTTATCTTAGATGAAATTAAAAAAGTTCATGATGAGACCCTTCTCACCCTCAGAAATGAGGCTGTAGATGACACCAACTTCAAAAGCATGGTTCATAAAGTTAGGGGAGGTGCACAGCTACTAAGCGCCAAACAATTCATCCAAGCCTGCGAAGCCTTGGAGCAAGAAGAGTCCCTAGATCTCCAAATCCACACCTTTATTCAGTTACTTGAAGAACAAAATCAAATTATTACTAGGTATCAATCTCGATATGCAAAGCTTTAATCTTTGATGCGGTAGGTTTATTCTATGGGAGATGTGTTTTTATTCCCCTCGCCCATTCGCTTTTATTGCAATCCTCCTTTGGACGGCTAGCTCTTTAGCCTTCGCTAGCGAAACCCCATCCCCAGCAATTCCAAAAGCCGTAGCAAGCAGCCTAGAACGCAATCAAATTCCGTTGGATACCGTAAGCATTTCAGTTGTAGAGATTGAGCCTGTCCGTCCCGGAAAAAATACCTCTAAGAAAGTTTTGGATTGGCGCGGAAGCGATCCAATGAACCCAGCTTCAACGATGAAGCTGTTAACAACACTTTCTGGTTTAGACATCTTGGGTCCGCAATATCGTTGGCGCACTAATGTCTATACCGATGGCCTTATTCGTCAGGGGGTACTGAAGGGTAATTTATATTTACAGGGAACCGGTGATCCCAAGCTCGTTCCCGAAGAACTTGCGAAGATGATGAAAGACCTTCAAGGTCTTGGTATTCAAAAGATTGATGGCAATTTATTTTTTGATCGCAGCGCTTATGCGCCCAGTGTCATGGAACACAACACCATCGATGGTGAATCTCTGCGCGCATACAACGTTCCACCAGATCCCTTGCTCTATGCGTTTAGAACACTTTCGTTTCAGCTAGGTAAGTCACGAACGGCAGACTTTATTGACATTAGCTACACGCCAGCACTTTCTCAGTTAAAGGTATCTAACCAAATGCAATTGGTTGATCGCTCGTGCGATAACTGGAAAAGCAATATTCGTTTTAATTTAGATCCTGAAGGTGGCAGCAATACTGATCAACCTTTGACTGCCCAGTTCTCCGGCACATTCCCAAGCTCCTGCAAAGGAGTTAACTTTAACGTCGTTGCGCTTGATGCTAATACCTTTCTAACGCAAGGCTTTGCTGCCGCCTGGGAATTAGCAGGCGGAACATGGACACAAGCTCCATTGGGTAAAAACGGTACTGTGCCGCTAGCAGCAAGGTTGCTACTTCAGTTTGAAGGCAGCGTATTGGCAGATGATGTTTTAGATATCAATAAGTACTCTAATAACGTCATGGCTCGCCAAGTTCTTTTGACTCTGGCTTTAGAGAAAATGGGTAAACCTGCAACCACTGCCAATGGTGAATTGGTAATTAAGAGCTGGCTCAAGCAGAATGGTTTGGACTTTCAGGGATTGGTTATTGAAAATGGCTCTGGCCTATCTCGCAATGAAGCTATCTCCTCTAGCCAAATGAATCAGCTCTTGCTCACTGCTCGCAACTTACCGGTGGGTGATATCTTTTATAACAGCCTACCAATTGCTGGTACCGATGGCACGATGCGCAATCGCCTAATGGTTCAGCTACGCAAGTTTTTACATCTGAAGAAAAAGCCTGAAGCCAGAATTAAAACCGGCTCTCTTGCCGATGTGCGAGCGATCTCAGGCTATGTAATGAGTAAATCCGGAAAGATGTACGCAGTGACCTCATTCATCAACCACCCCAATGCCTGGAGAGGTCTAGAGGCGCATGATCAATTGCTATCGTGGCTGCTTGAAGATGGGCCAGAACCAAAGCATGCGCGCTGAAGACGATCTCTAACGCCATCCCACTCCTCGCCTGCTGGCGGTTCAGGGAACAAAATCAAATCCCAGCCTTGCTGATCTAAATCACGCAAGGAGCGATATAGCCGACTCGCAAAAGCACCACTATCACTTGGTACTTCAACCTCTTCAAAGTGAGCCGAAGGATGTCCATCTTCACTTAAGGAGGATTCGGAATCCCACACCGCTACAGCAACACGCGATTTAATATCTGGATATTCAGTCAAGGCATCCAAGACACGGCCCGGAGCATATAGACGCAAAGGCGTTGTTGGAGCGTAATGGGCTTTGAGACTTCCAGATACTCTAGGCAAATCGCCTGTTGCGTCATTGTCTTTTAGCTGTCCAGGTTGATATACCTTCATGCCCGTCTTTGCAAAGATTTCGCTTGGAGTAATTGCACCGGGCCTCAGAAGCACTGCTTTATCGCCAGATGACAAATCAATAATGGTTGACTCAATACCTACTTCACAATCGCCACCATCTAAAACCATCAAATCGAGCATACCTTCGAATTCATTGCGAACATCTGCAGCACTCGTAGGGGATACCTTCCCAAAACGATTTGCTGAGGGGGCCACAACTCCGCTTTTAAATTTACGCAATAGTTCTTGCGCAATCGGATGAGAAGGTGCACGAATCGCTACCGTATCTTGACCGCCTGTCAGTTCATTTAAAACGCCTTTATCTTTCTTGAAGACTAGAGTTAATGGTCCCGGCCAAAAGGCATTAATGAGCTTTAAAGCTTCTTCGGATAAATCTCTTACCCACGGCGCTAATAGTGCAACCCAATCGACTTGGGTTTGATCGAATTTATCTGGCGCAGCTAAGTGAACAATTAATGGATGATTTGATGGCCGACCCTTAGCGGTGAAAATTTTCTTAATCGCTTCAGGATTTTTAGCGTCCGCGCCCAAACCATAAACCGTCTCGGTAGGAAAGGCAACTAAGCCGCCATCACGCAAGGTTTGAACTGCTTCATTAATCACTGCAGAAGAATGCAGTGGCGTACTATCGCTGGACATTTCTAGGGCTCGATCCCTAATTCAGTAGCAACAGCTGCGCAATTTTTCCGCGCTTCATTGAGATTCTCACCCAAGCAATTAATGTGACCCATTTTTCTACCTATGCGCGGTGCAGACTTGCCATACAGATGCAACTTTGCATCAGGATGAGCTAACACCTTATTCCAAGCAGGCTCTTTTGACTGGTCTTCACTGCCCTCAAACCAAAGGTCGCCCAATAAGTTCAACATAGATACAGGAGCAAGTTGGCGGGTGTCGCCCAAAGGTAGCCTAGCCATCGCTCTTACCTGCTGCTCAAACTGGCTGCTCACACAAGCATCCATAGTGTAGTGACCCGAGTTATGTGGACGTGGTGCGATTTCATTGGCGACGATATCGCCGTTCTTGAGCACAAAAAACTCAACGCAAAGAACGCCCACGTAATCAATCTTCCGAATAAGTGCTTTTGCTGCATCAATGATTTTCTTTTCTTGACCAGGCTTAAGCGAAGGGGCTGGCACAGTAGATATATGCAAGATACCATCGCGGTGAATATTTTGCGCTACTGGATAAGCCACTACAGCGTCGTCATAACCACGTACCACCAAAGCTGATACTTCAAAATCTAACTCCATGCGCTTTTCTAAAACACAAGGTACCCGCCCAAATTCGTTCCATGCGGTAGTTAATTCTTCTACGCTATAAACAGTCGCTTGGCCCTTACCGTCATAGCCCATGCGAGCGGTTTTTAAGATTCCAGGAAAGAGATCCTTTGGTGTATGGGAAATATCAGCCTCATGCTCAATAACAAAGTTAGGAGCTGGACCAATATTGGTTTCTGATTTCCAAGTAGCCAAGAAATTTTTCTCAGCGATACGATTTTGGGCAAGAGAAACACAGCTACTGCGCGGCGCTACGAACACACCTAATGACTCCAACTCATCTAAAGCTTGAGCAGGAACATTTTCAAATTCAGTACTCACGGATGAACACAGGGCAGCCATCTCTTTTAAAGCGGCACTATCAGTGTATTGCGCTTGAATAAATTTTTCGGCGATAGAACCTGCAGGACTATCAGAGCCTGGATCAAGCACACAAACCTTGTAGCCCATCGCCTGAGCGGCTTGAGTAAACATCCGCCCCAATTGACCACCACCTAAAATTCCTAAATACGAACCCGGCAAAATGGGTTCCATGCGATCTGCCATGTAATTAATATCCCGGCAAATTCATTGAACGCGCAGTATCAGACTGCTTCGCACGGAAATCATCTAAGCGCTTTGCCAAATCAGCATCATGCAAAGCTAAACCCGCGATCACATGCAAGGCAGCATTTGCCGCTCCTGCTTCACCAATGGCAAACGTAGCAACCGGAATGCCTTTGGGCATCTGCACAATAGAGTAGAGAGAATCTTCGCCACGCAAATATTTGCTGGCAACAGGAACGCCATAAATGGGAACAATCGTTTTGGATGCAAGCATTCCCGGTAAATGGGCTGCACCGCCAGCTCCGGCAATGATCGCCTGCAAACCATTGGCTTGGGCTTTCTCGGCATACTGAAACATATCGTCTGGCATACGGTGCGCGGAAAGTACTTTTGCCTCATGAGCAATACCAAATTGCTCAAGCATTTGAGCAGCGTGCTGCATGGTGTCCCAATCTGAATTGGATCCCATTACTATTCCGACGATTGGCTTCTTGCTCATTTACCTCTCCAAATGCCTTCTATCTATTTAGGACTCTATTATCCCTGAGTTAAACGGGTTAACGCTTCGCGATACTTCTGGGCAGTTTTTTCAATCACATCTGCCGGCAATTGTGGTGCAGGGGCTGTTTTAGGCCATAACTTGCCGTCCACCATCGCGGTTTCGAGCCAATCACGCACAAACTGCTTGTCATAAGAAGGTGGGTTGGAGCCAACATAGTAGGTCTCAGCCGGCCAAAAACGTGAAGAATCGGCCGTGAGGATTTCATCCATCAACACCAATTGACCGTTGGCATCTAGTCCAAACTCAAATTTGGTATCAGCAATGATGATTCCACGAGTTGCAGCGTATTCAGAAGCTTCTTTATACAAACGAATGCTCACTTCGCGGATTTGATTGGCTAACTTCTCGCCAATCATCTCGATCACTTTTTCAAATGAGATATTTTCATCATGCTCACCTACTTCAGCCTTGGCGGCTGGCGTAAAGATAGGCTCAGGTAATTTTTGCGCATTCTCCAAGCCTTCTGGCAAGGCAATGCCGCAAACCTTACCAGTCTCTTTGTAGTCTTTCCAGCCACTACCGGCTAAATAACCGCGGACTACCGCCTCAACCAAAACTGGCTTCAGGCGCTTAGCCACAACGGCACGACCCTTGACCTGCTCAACTTCGTCTGCCGGTACTACCGTTGTTGGATCAATGCCGGTCAAATGATTGGGAATCACCGCAGCCAATTTATCAAACCAGAAATTAGCCATCTGATTGAGAACAACGCCCTTCTCAGGAATGGGCTCGCCCATCACTACATCAAATGCGGAAAGGCGGTCAGTTGTAATCATCAATAACTTATCGTCATCTAATGCATAAACATCGCGCACCTTACCTTTAGATAGCAAAGGCAAAGACTTAATAGAGGTAGCGTACAAAGCAGGCATTTTTAAATCACTTCACAATTTGAGTTAATTTGCCGCTCTTATATAGCTCAGCCATCTTCTCTAAAGAAATCGGTTTAATTTTGGAGGCTTGACCAGCCGAACCAAAGGCTTGGAAGCGAGCAATGCAAACTTTCTTAGCGGCTTCACGAGCTGGCTTCAAATAATCGCGTGGGTCAAACTTAGTTGGATTTTCAATAAAGTAACGGCGAATCGCGCCAGTCATTGCTAAGCGAATATCAGTATCAATATTGATCTTGCGTACGCCGTTCTTAATGCCCTCTTGAATCTCTTCAACAGGCACGCCATAGGTCTCTTTCATATCCCCACCAAATTCACGAATCTCAGCAAGCAACTCCTGAGGAACGCTCGAAGAGCCATGCATTACCAAGTGAGTATTCGGAATGCGTGCATGAATCTCTTTAATACGATCGATGGCCAGAATATCGCCTGTTGGCTTTTTGGTGAACTTGTATGCACCATGGCTAGTACCAATCGCAATTGCTAAAGCATCGCATTGAGTTGCCTTCACAAAATCAGCAGCTTGTTCCACGTCAGTCAACAACTGCTCACGAGTCATCTTGCCATCTGCGCCGTGGCCATCTTCTTTATCACCTTGCATTGTCTCTAGTGAGCCCAATACACCTAATTCAGCTTCAACCGTAACTCCGATTGAATGAGAAAACTTCACTACTTCTTTAGAGACATCTACGTTGTACTCATAACTAGCAACACTTTTACCATCCGCCTCCAAGGAGCCATCCATCATCACGCTAGTAAAGCCACTTTTGATTGCTGCCATACACACTGCAGGACTTTGTCCATGGTCTTGATGCATGACTACCGGAATATGGGGATAAGCTTCAACTGCAGCAGAAATCAGATGGCGTAAGAATGCTTCACCAGCATATTTACGCGCGCCTGCGGAAGCTTGCATGATGACTGGAGAGTCGGCTTCATGCGCCGCTTCCATAATTGCAGTAACTTGCTCTAAGTTGTTGACGTTAAATGCTGGCAGGCCGTAACCATTTTCAGCAGCATGATCCAAGAGTTGTCTTAAAGATACTAAAGCCATGATGTTCTCTTAATAAATAGTAATGAGTTTAAAAAATAAATCTGTTGTGAATCTGTTTTATACGTGAATTACTTCACATGAATAATCTTGAGCGTATTGGTACCGCCAGGTTCTCCCATCGGCTCACCTGAAGTCAGTACAACGGTGTTGCCTTTTTGAACCACGCCCATTTTTTTCAGACACGCCTCGACTTCTTGCAGAGCAGTGTCGCGATCTTTTGTGTAATCCAAGCCAATCGGCGTGACATTGCGATAGGTGCTTAATGCTCGCTGTGTAGCAATCTTGGAAGTCAATGCAAAGATGGGCACATGAATATTGTGACGGCTCATCCAAATAGCCGTTGAGCCAGAGTCAGTTAAAGCCGCAATAGCATCGGCATTCAAATGATGTGCCGTAAAGAGTGCGCCCAAGGCAATGGTTTGATCGATACGAGTAAAGGTCTGATCCAGAAAGTCGGTATCAAGTTGTACGCGATCTGATTTCTCGGCCTCTACGCAAATTTCTGCCATCGCTTTAATGGTTTGTACTGGATACATACCTGCAGCAGATTCAGCGGAGAGCATCACTGCATCAGTGCCATCTAACACTGCGTTAGCAACGTCACTCACTTCAGCGCGGGTAGGCACTGGAGCATTAATCATGGATTCCATCATTTGTGTAGCAGTAATCGTAAATTTATCTGCCTCACGCGCCCATCTAATCATGCGCTTTTGCAAGGCGGGTACTGCCGCATTGCCCACTTCAATAGCGAGATCGCCACGCGCAACCATGATGCCATCACTCTCGGCAATAATACTTTTAAGAGCCTCAGGTTCAATCGCTTCGGCACGCTCCACCTTAGCAATTGTTCTGACTTTGCCAACACCATATTTGGCGCTAGCTGCATCAGCCAACTTACGGGCATAGGCCATATCGGCGCCATCTTTAGGAAAGCTGATTGCCAAGAAATCAACGCCCATTGCAATCGCCGCATCTAAATCAGTAATATCTTTTTCAGTCAGTGCTGGTGCAGTCAAGCCACCACCAGCACGATTAATACCTTTGTTATTGGAGAGCGGTCCGCCTTGCTCAACAACGGTAAAGATTTCCCCACCCTTAACGCTCTGAACTGTGAGAACAACCAATCCATCATTTAACAACAGTCGATCGCCTGGCCTTACATCACCAGGTAACTCTTTGTAATCAAGACCTACTTTGGTTTGATCGCCAAGCTCACATGCTATGTCCAGAGTAAATTTGTCACCTTCTTTCAGAAGAATTTTGCTATCAACAAATTTACCTACGCGAATTTTAGGACCCTGTAAGTCAGCCATGATGCCCACTTCTTTGCCTACCTCAGCAGAGATAGTACGCACTAAATCGTGACGCGCTTTATGGTCAGCAACAGTACCATGAGAGAAATTCATCCGCACCACATCTACACCAGCGCGAATCATGTCACGCAAAACTTCAGGCTTTTCGGAAGCAGGCCCCAAGGTTGCAATGATCTTTGTTGCTCTCAACATATTTAGTCTTTCGCTCTTTCAGCAAGTATTGCAAAGGCCGGCAAAGTTTTGCCTTCTAAGAATTCTAAGAAGGCGCCGCCGCCAGTAGAGATGTAATCCACTTGATTCTCAATACCGTACTTCGCAATTGCCGCCAAAGTATCACCACCACCAGCAATAGAGAACGCAGGTGAGTGTGCAATCGCTGCAGCCAACATCTTGGTGCCACCACCAAATTGATCAATTTCAAATACGCCCAATGGGCCATTCCAAACAATCGTGCCAGCGTGAGCGAGCATGATGGATAAACGTGCGGCAGTCTTTGGACCAATGTCCAAGATCATGTCGTCTTCTGCAACCTGATCCGCAGGAACGCGATTTGCGCGCGCTAATGGAGACAATTCATTAGCAACTACAACATCCTCTGGAATCGGAACATGGGCGCCACGCTTTTCCATGATCTCCATAATCTCTCTGGCTTCATCAACCAAATCAGGTTCCGCAAGTGATTTACCAATAGGCAAACCTTTTGCAAGCATGAAGGTATTAGCAATGCCGCCGCCGACAATCAGCTCATCTACCTTCTCGGATAAAGCTTTGAGAATAGTGAGCTTGGAAGACACTTTTGAGCCAGCAACAATTGCAACTAAGGGACGCTTTGGGCTGGCCAGCGCACGACTTAACGCATCTAATTCAGCGGCCATCAGAGGGCCAGCGCAAGCAACTGCTGCAAACTTCGCCACACCATAGGTTGTTGCCTCAGCACGATGCGCAGTTCCAAATGCATCATTTACATAGACATCACACAATGCAGCAATCTTTTTAGCTAACTCGTCGCTATTCTTTTTCTCGCCGACATTGAGGCGGCAGTTTTCTAACAACACTAGTTCGCCAGGATTCACTTCAAATCCGCCATCCACCCAATCACTAATTAATGGAACTTTGCGATTTAGTAAGTTTGCAATGCGATCAGCAACCGGAGCCAAACTATCTTCCGGCTTAAATTCCCCTTCTGTTGGACGACCCAAATGGGAGGTCACCATCACAGCCGCTCCAGCATCTAAACACATCTGGACCGCCGGCATCGACGCCCGAATCCGAGTGTCTTCAGTGATATTGCCGGCCTCATCTTGAGGAACATTCAGGTCGGCACGGATCAAAACCCGCTTACCCTTTAATTGACCTGATTGGGCTAATTCGCTTAAACGCTTAACTTTAAATAAGGAATCGGGCATGAGTTTGGGTAAATAAGATGGTTTATGGGGAAAGCTCCATTCTAAAGGCTCTGGTCCAGCTACTCCCGAGGATCCGAGCCGACAGACTGCCCCCTGCCTGCTCTACAATAAGGACTTCATTGCATTCTGGGCCGGAAGATCAAAACCGATCGGCTAGATGCCTGTAATACGGATACTTAATAGACACAAAAGGTAAAGAAAATGTCGATGTCTGACCGCGATGGCTTTATTTGGACTGATGGGAAGCTAATTCCTTGGCGCGAGGCCAATGTTCATGTGCTAACCCACAGTTTGCACTACGGAATGGGTGTATTTGAGGGTATTCGGGCCTATAAGACCCCCCAGGGAACTGCCATTTTCCGCCTTCCAGAGCACGTAAAGCGCCTTTTTAACGGCACTAAGATCTTCCAAATGAACATGCCTTATAGCCCTGAGGAGATCAGCAAGGGCATTATTGACGTGGTTAATAGCAATAAGCTCGAAGCCTGCTATATCCGCCCAATTATCTTTATTGGCTCCCAAAAGCTGGGAATTTCCCCTAAAGGCAACAGCATCCACACCTCGATCGCTGCCTGGGAATGGGGTGCGTATTTGGGTGAAGATGGCCTAAATAAGGGCATTCGGGTTAAAACCTCCTCATTTACACGCCACTTTGTCAATTCCTCACTGGTACGTGCAAAGGCCTCTGGCTACTACATCAACTCCATTTTGGCTAACCAAGAAGTAACCGCCAATGGCTACGATGAAGCTTTATTGCTCGATACCGAGGGTTATGTCTCTGAAGGTTCTGGCGAGAACCTCTTTATGGTTCGCAACGGGATTGTGTACACACCAGACTTGGCATCCTGCTTAGATGGCATCACACGTGACTCTGTTATTCAGATCGCCAAAGATCTTGGTTATGAAATTCGTGAAAAACGCATCACTCGCGATGAAGTCTATTCTGCTGATGAAGCTTTCTTTACTGGTACAGCCGCTGAGGTCACTCCAATTCGTGAATTGGATGATCGCACTATTGGTGATGGCAAGCGTGGTCCAATCACTGAGAAAATTCAAAAGACGTATTTTGATGCGGTGTACGGCAGAAACGATACATACAAATCTTGGCTCACTTACGTTAAGTAATTTCAGTAACTAGGAAACAGCACATGACTCAAGCTCAAGTTGTTATGGTGGATGGCAAAGATTTACCATTACATTGCCCCACCAATAAAACACCAGCATGGAACTCGCACCCACGCGTTTTTCTAGATATCACCGAGACCGGCGAAGCCAAGTGCCCCTACTGTGGCACTGAGTACAAACTCATTCCCGGCACTGAGCCGCACGGTCACTAAGCCTCATCGGCGCCTCATCTTGAGGCGCTGAGTCGGGATACATCACATGCACGGTATTCTGATCATTGCCCCAAACTGGATTGGGGATGCTGTAATGACTCAGCCTTTACTGGCAAATCTCAAAGCGCAATATCCAGAAGCCAATATTGATGTACTTGCCAGCACATGGGTGGCGCCTATCTATCGTGCTTGCTCAGAGGTGCATGAGGTAATTGAAGCAAAGTTCGAACACAAAAAGTTGCAATGGAGCCTGCGCAAAGAATTAGCAAAAAAGTTGGCAATAAAAAAATATCAAGCCTGCTTTGTATTGCCTAATAGCTTTAAGTCGGCACTTATTCCTTGGCTCGCTGATATTCCTTTTCGCATTGGCTATCGTGGTGAGTTACGCTTTGGCTTAATTAATTTATCGCTAGATAATCCAAGCAAGGTCAATCGCCCACCCATGGTCGAGCACTATCTTGCGTTGAGCCAACTGCTAAAAGAAGAGCAGGATAGATCACCAGTTAGCAACCTTATACCCACGTTAAATGTTTCAGGTATTGCCAAGCAATCTGTACTAGCCAAACTACTTAGCGCCAAGATTGATCCTGTCAATATTTATGTCATGTGCCCTGGCGCCGAATACGGCCCAACCAAACGCTGGCCAACTAGTCATTTTGCGCAATTAGCACAAGGATTAATTGCTAGCAATCCCAATCATCAGATCATTCTTTTGGGCAGCAAAGGCGATCATGCGCTTGCCCAAGAAATTCACTCTCAAGCAAAGCAAGATGCCCACATTCATAACTGGTGTGGAGACACTTCACTAGATGAAGCGATTGCCTTGATTGGCATGAGCAAAGCCGTTATCAGCAATGATTCAGGCTTGATGCACATTGCAGCAGCTCTCAAAACCCCGCAGGTAGCCATTTTTGGCTCAAGCGATCCAGCCCACACTCCGCCCTTATCGGATAAAGCCAAAGTAATTTGGTTAAATCTCCCCTGCAGTCCATGCCACAAAAGAGAATGTCCGCTCGGTCACTTAAAGTGCTTAAACGACATCATGCCGGAACAAGTATTCGCTACACTGAATACCTTGCAGCCATAATCCAGGAATAGTGAGCCATGACCAAACTTGCCAGACTCTTTCACAGTGCAGATGATGTAGTAGAGGCATGGCGAGATGCCTTACGTCATCGCGATGTCCAAGGTGCTCTGGATATTTGGTTGGATGATGACTCTATTACCTGCGTTCTTCCAGAAGGTCATCGCTTAACTGGTCATGCAGAAATCCGAGAGGGCTTAGAAAGACTGCTTGCCAAGCAACCTTTATTCCTGGAGCCCATTGCTTGTATTAGCCACTCTGTTTTAGGTGCTGCGGTATACGACACTACTGAAGCAGTACATCTAAGAGCCGATCAAGTTGAAGCAGAATTTTTCCTAAACATCACACTCGTTCTTCTACAAGATAGTCAGGGTTGGCGCATTGCACATCTACATGCCAGCCACTCTACTGAAGAGACCTTCGATGCTCCCTCTACGCCGCACGGTTTGCACTGAATTTATGGATGATCAAGTACTTCGGTCGCTGATGAAGTGGCCCAATGTGCCTGATTGCTATGGTTGGCTTGCTTTAGACCGTCGCGGTCAATGGCGTATGCGTGACGAGTTCACTCAACAAAATAACCTTCCAGGCCAAGTGATTCAACACAGAGCCTTAAATGAATTTATTGCTCGTAACTATGCCCATGATGAATTGGGAAAATATTTTTTTCAGAATGGTCCGCAACGAGTCTTTATTACCCTAGATGCCACCCCTTGGGTAGTGCGAATGATTCCTAGTGAAAAGAATTTGCACTTCACCAATCAATGCCATCAAATCATGGAGCCCAGTGCTGCACTAAGTGATGAGAAGGGCAATATTTACATTGTTGGCGCAGTCAACCAAACTATTTACGATAGCAACAACAGTAATATTGATACCCAATTTATTAAAAGAGATGGCGAAGTAATCGCTTTGTTGCATGACCACGATCTGGACCATTTTTCTGAGCTAGCTAAGCTCCGTGAAGAAGCTTGTAGCTTTGGTGGTTCTTGGACTTGGCAGGGAAAACAATTGCCCTTAGACCCCATTCATTCTCAAGAGCTAGCTTCTCGCTTTCACTACATAGCTAAACCATTGCCCTAACCAGGCATTTGTTTGCCTTGCTCTTTGAGTTCATCTTGGTACTGACGCTGCATTTCACGCAAACGTGCATCAATACTTGATCCCTGATAAAAATCAGCGCCACCAGCTGCTCGGGCAATACGAAGCTGTTCAATCGCAGAAGGCCAAGCACCCTCAAGCGCATACTTTTCACCCAAGGCGTAATGACGCATGGGGATATTACCGGCTTGATCATAAGACTTCGATAGCAAGTTCCACCACACAATTTCATTAGGCTGGGCTCTTGTGCGCGCCTTTAACCAAGTGACCGCATCGTTGGTGCGACCAAGCTTTAACTCTGCATTAATCATTGCAGCACCTGCTGCATAAGATTGCGGATATGCCCGCAGGGTAGATTGAGCAATTTGTAATGCCTCATCGCCTTTACCTTTTGCTAGAGCAAGTTCAGAAGCAGTGATATCTAACGATAGGCTTTGTCTCTGAATAGGCGACCCTGGAGCACTCGCCTTCTGCGCTAGATTGCGGGCTTGCTGTAAATCAGCTTCTGCCTGATCTATTTTTCCTTGACGCTGGGCTATTAAAGCCAATCCATAAAAGCCTTCCAACTGCTTACCAATTGGCTGCTGTTTGCTCAAGCTATCAAAGGTATTTTTTAAGTCATACATTCCGCTGGAGGTTCCCGATTGCTCCATGCGTGCCCGAGCCTTAATAAAATAAAACTCAACAGATATCGGGACATTACGTGATGCCACAGTGCGAGCCCTGTCTTGCATATCTGCAATACGGTCTGTTGTTAAGGGGTGGGTACGCACGTATGAAGGCACGCCTTTATCCATCAGGCCTGTTGCTTTTTGTAAGCGCTGAAAAAATCCAGGGGCGCCATTTACATCATAGCCACTGGCATCCAAAATCTGAAACCCCACGCGATCTGCTTCGCGCTCAGCATCCCTAGAATAGGACAGCTGATTATTAATCGCTGCCGCTTGGCCACCCTGCATTAATCCCGCTGCTGCCTGTGGATTACGAGACATAGCCAGAGCACCTAGAACCATACCGGCAACAGCAATCATCGTATTGGTAGTTTGCTTATCCATCTGACGAGCAAGGTGACGTTGCAATACGTGCCCTGTTTCATGACCCATAACTGAGGCAACCTCAGAGTCTGATTCCGCACTGACAATCAAGCCAGTATGAAAACCGATAAATCCACCCGGCAATGCAAACGCATTAATACTGCTATCTTTGACTGCAAATACTTCGAAGTTATAAGCCCCGCTTCCCTGCTCGTTTGCGCCACCAAGTTGCATCCTTTTTGCAGCTTGCAATAAACGACGCTCCATCTGATTTAAAAAATCATAGATCGGTAAGTCATTTGAATAATCAGGATCTGGACGAATCTGGCGCATGATCATCTCGCCATACTTACGTTCGTCCACCCGACTTAGGGCATCACCACCAGGATCGCCCATATCAGGCAAAACAATCGTTGGCTGACTCTGCATGGAACTACGTGTTGGCGAATTGGCAGGACGCGCATCAGGCGACTGCATTGCCCTGCCGATATTTTGCAGTGCCGCAGAATTACCCTCCACCGACACATCACCAGCCGGAGCGGCAGCATAGGCAGGGAACCCAGAACAAGCTACCCCCAACATCAGCTGAAGAGCCAGTGCACGGCGCAAAAAAGAGGTTTTTTGAACTGACTTTATGTCTTGCATATCTATATGGTAAAACTTATCCCATGAATAAACTAACTCATTTTGACGCCAGTGGCCAAGCCCACATGGTAAACGTTGGCGATAAGCCCAATACCCATCGTATTGCTATTGCTACTGGCAAAATTTCGATGCTTCCAGATACCTTCAAAGTGGTGGAGGCCGGTACCCATAAAAAGGGGGATGTCTTGGGGATTGCCAGGATTGCAGGCATTCAGGCATCGAAAAGAACGGCAGACCTTATTCCTTTATGCCACCCTTTAGCACTTACCCACGTTAGCCTGGAATTTCAGACCAATCCCCAAGAAAGCAGTATTACCTGTCAAGTAAGAGCAGAAACTACCGGACCAACCGGCGTTGAAATGGAAGCCCTCACTGCAGTCCAAGTCGCCCTACTCACAATTTATGACATGTGCAAAGCAGTAGAC
>CANBSM010000014.1 GCA_947372155.1 Burkholderiaceae bacterium | reverse complement strand
ATTCCATACAAGGGTGGCTCACCCGCTGCTACAGACTTAGTGGGCGGGCAGATTGATTTTTATTTTGCAGGCATGCCAGTAGGCCTCCCTTTATATAAAGGCGATAAGGCAAGGGCATTGGCTGTCACCAGTAAAAATCGTTTCAGTGGCGCGCCAGAGTTAGTTACGATTCAAGAAGCGGGCGTTAAAGGTTACGAGATGGCTTTGTGGCAGGGAGTATTTGTACCTGCCAAAACGCCTCAAGGAATCATTAAGGAGTTAAATAACTCTATTTTGAAGATCCTAGAAACCCCGGAGATGAAAGACCGCTTTCAAAAGGCTGGAGTACAAATTGCCCCGATGAATACTCAACAATTCTCGGACCTGTATTTCTCAGATATCGCTCGGTGGAAAACAGTGATTGAAAAGGCCAAAATTAAGTTAGATTAATGCTGACCCTTGAGAAATGCACTAAGCGCTGAGGTCAAAAACCAAGACCTCGGCGTTTTTTCCATTAGAAATGAGTAATCGATCTTCTTCTTGAAGGAATAGGGCATCTCCACCATCCAAGACTTGACCGTTGACATCAAGTGAACCGCGAATAAGGTGAACGTAGAATTTTCTATTGGGATCCAATGCTTGTTCGAATGATTGATCCCCATCAAAGAGTCCAGCATATACCTTGGCATCTGCATAAATTTTCACAGCACCATCATTTCCAGTAGGGGAGGCAATGATGCGTAGCTTGCCATCTTTTTCTATTTCTGGGATGGATTTTTGTTCATAGCTCGGCCCAATTTCTGATGTATTGGGCTCAATCCAGATTTGTAAAAAATGAGTAGTTTGATCTTTTGCGTGATTGAACTCGCTATGCGTTACCCCACTACCTGCACTCATACGCTGGACATCCCCAGGTGGAATGCCTTTAACGTTACCCATACTATCTTCGTGCGCCAATTCTCCTGAGAGTACATAGCTGATAATTTCCATATTTCGATGACTGTGTTTGCCAAAGCCCATTCCTGCCGCCACGCGATCCTCATTAATGACGCGCAGATTTCCCCAGCCCATAAAACGGGGGTCATGGTAGCCGGCAAATGAGAAAGAATGAAAGCTTTTGAGCCAGCCATGGTCGGCATAGCCTCGATCCTGGGATTTTCTAAGAATTATCATGATTTAAAGGGGTTAAAACACTAATTGAAAGTATCAGAATAAGCCTATTATCATTAGCTTTGATGACATTTGCTGATCGGTAGCGTATGGGAAGCTTTAAACAAGACATAAAAGATACCTACCTAGGGGTTTCTGAGAGCGCTCAGGAAAAGTGGGATGACTTTATCCAGTTCCTGCAGGAGGCTTGGCCACTCCTCATTCTCTTGCTAGCTATTCTCATGGGGATCTGGTGGTATGCAGATCCTCCGCCTCCCAGGCATGTCCTCATGGCCACCGGATCCGCAGGCAGTTCATACGAAGACCTTGGTAAAAAGTATGTACAGTTTTTCAAGGAGAAAGGGATTACCCTTGAGCTCGTTGCCACTACTGGGGCACAAGAAAACATTGATCGCTTATCTGATCGTGATGACCCGGTACAAGTAGCGTTTGTTCAGGCTGGAGTTGACCATGCTAATGAGGTGACTGGTATTCAGTCTCTGGGCGCTATTGCCTATGATCCGATTTGGTTTTTTTATCGAGGCCCCGAGATAAAGGCTGCTAATTTTGAGTCGGCTAATGGCGCCCTCAAGTACTTTGCTAACAAAAAGATTTCTGCAGGGATAGAAGGCAGCGGTACCTATGCTCAGACAATAAAAATACTAAAGGCGTCTGGCTATGAAAAGGGAGCGCAAATTCTCAATCTTGCTGGGCATGACGCGGTGAAAGCACTGCAGGCAGGTGAGATAGATGGAACTTTTATTGTTGACTCCTATGAAGCACCTAATGTACAGGCCTTACTAAATGACAAGTCATTGCATGTAGTCACTTTTAATCGTGCGGCAGCCTATGCCAAACTAATGCCTTACCTCAGTATTTTGGAGGTCCCTCAAGGGGCTTTTAATTTGGCGCGTAATTTTCCATCCCAAGATATGAAGTTGTTAGCTACAACAACAAACCTTCTCATTGATGATCGTATGCATCCGGCTATTCAATTTCTATTCTTGGAGGCTGCTAGAGAAATTAACGGCAAAGAATCTTTCTTTTCTGATCGGGGGGAGTTTCCATCATTTAAGGACTCCATGTTGCCAGAAAGTCCTGTTGCAATTCATTATGAGAAAAATAATTATCCATTGTTGGTGGCTTATTTTCCATTTTGGTTGGCGGAGCTCATTAATCGCCTCATTTTTATATTGCTACCTTTCTGTGTATTGGGCTATCCGCTTTTGCAGGCTCTACCGGGATATCGCGCCAGGCGCATGCAAAATAAAATTCATCGCTTATATAGCTCTTTGAAATCTATAGAACAAGAATTACTGAATGGATTTAATGATGAGCAGCGTGATGAGTATCTTAAGAGGCTGAACTTGCTTGAGTATCAAGCTTTAAACATTAAGGTTTCTAAGCGACTGTCCAGTGACTACTATGCCTTGCGGGCTAGCATTGATTACGTCCGCAACTGCTTGAATAGGGGCGAGCACCCCTATCAGTATGACGAAGGTATTGATCCTGACTTATAGAGCTTTATTCATTATCTCCATTCCTGCTCGGAAATTTAAATGAAGCGTAACGAACTACCGCATTAGCTAAAGCCAAGATGAGGATGGTCAGCCCCATAAAGAGGATGGCCATATCGGCCTCATGCTTGGTGTTAACCAAGTCAATAATAAGTCGAGTTACTGCGGTAATCGCTACATAGATCAAAAAGCGTACTGGCATATGGTTGGTCTTGAAGTAAATACCTACCATGGCACCAATCTCTAAGTAGATAAATAGCAAGAGCAAATCCTCAATTGAGGCTGATCCTTTATTGACCATTCCCAGGAATGCAACGGCTGCTGACCAAACTGTTGCAGCCCCAATTCCAAATAGAGCAATTCGATGGAATAAAGAGACAAACAAATTTCCAATGGGGACAGTCCATCTTTCAATGGCATCCTCTAGTTTGGATGCATCCTTTGGTGAAGTAGGGGTCATGTTCATAAAGTCTCCGATTTATTTAATATGTTTTACTCAGTATAGGTATCTATAGGGCCATGTAAACAAAAAAAGAGGCGCTCAGGCCCCTTTTTTTTGAAGTATTGACTTGGATCAACCCAAGCTGTCTGACCAAATATTGTGAGCCCAGCCCCAGGCATAAACCCCCTCAAGGGTGGAGGGTGCTGGAGATAAGCCACCAGATCCTGGAACTGGTTTGAAGGTTTTTTCAGCGGCAATGTACTGATGAACGCTGGCGACGTGCACCACTTCTCGGTCATTCACAAAGCTATAGCAGGTATTGGTGAGTACAGGCGCAGGATTGACTTCCCAATTACTCAACTCAGCCACAATCGCTGCAGCTGCTACCTTGGCATGTTGGTTAGCCATATGCCCTGATTTGGGCATTGCATAAGCAACTTGAATCGAATCTCCTAAAACATGAATATCTTTTTGTGCGGTGGATTCAAAATTCAGGAAATTAACATTCACCCAGCGACCATTGGAATTGGCTAAGCCAGTTTTAACGGCGATCTCACCGGCACTCATGGCGGGCAGTAAATTTAAAACATCTGCCTTGATGTCATCTTGAATCTCAAGCTTTATGGTTTTAGTTTTCGCGTCTACCGCCGTCACATTGTGTTTTGGTAAGTACTCAATCATTCCAGGGTATTGCTCGGCCCATACCCTTTTAAATAAGGCGCCTTTTGAGGTCACGTCTTGATTGGCATCCAAAATTAGCACCTTAGACTTGGGCTTATTTTGTTTGAGATAGTTTGCGACTTGGCATGCTCGCTCATAAGGGCCGGGAGGGCAGCGATATGGTGCTTCAGGAATGCTTATGGCAAAAGTGCCACCATCGCGCATAGAGGCCAACTGCTGATGTAAGGCAGTAGTCTCAGAGCCCGCTTTCCAGGCCTGCAAAGTGACGCCTGCTTTGTTGGCTTGAGTCAGGCCTTCAATGCTATTCATCATTAAGGTAACGCCAGGAGAAACAACCGCCTTGTCGTAGCGCAAAGTTTTTCCAGAAGCCAGTTTGACGGTTTTCTTATCTGGATCAATACTAGTCACGCTATCTTGGAGGATCTTGATTCCATGACGTTTGCTGAGGTTTTCATAAGAGCTGGTTAGTTCAGATAGAGTGCGCGAGCCACCTACAACTAAGTTCGAGAGTGGGCAGGAAATAAATGTAGGGTTTGGTTCAATCAAGGTCACCTTAGCGGTGTTATTGGAAAACAAACGTAAATATTTAGCAGCTGTAGCGCCGCCATATCCTCCGCCAATAACAAGAATTTCTGCCTTCTGTAAATTAGCCTTGGCTTGGCCCGAGAAGCCTGCCAGTAAACCAATTGCTGCTGCGCTATTACCAATAAAGTGTCGACGATCCATGATGTGCTTCCTTATTGTTTCTTACCAAGTTGATTGGCGATGGTTTCGAGTTGCTCGTCTGAGTAGCCTTTAGCTAGTTGAGGCATGATGGTGCCTTCACGTGCACCAGATTTGAATGCCTTCAGTTGAGCCAGCATTTGTTCGCTAGTGAGGTTGTTGATCAATGGCATTCCACCATCAACTACACCCTTACCGTCCGTTCCATGACAGTTTGCGCAAGTGGCAGCAAGCCCACTTTTGTATAAATTATTTGCCTCAGTATTTTGGGCAAGAGCGCTTGTGCTCCAATGACTTATGCCAATATAAATTGACCATAGGATTGCGGGTTTTAAAAACTGTGCTCGCATGAAGACTATCTCCGTTCAGAATATTTCTGGGTAATGAATTACATATTGCTTTGCTAGTATCTTAATCAAGATAGTGTTGAAATTGGGCACATATTTCAGATGCATTTTTCATAAGCTCATTCGAAAATATGGGTAACTTTGGTTTTATTGGGATTTCCCATAAGCCCTATAAACTATAGGTATGAGAGCTTCATTTTCTTACCGTTCAGCCCTATTGATACTCCTTTTGGGCGTATTTACCTACCTTTATGGTTTGGATAGCCGATTTGCACCTAAAAACGGTGATGAATACCCCTATATGCACATTGTGCGGATGACGTCAGATTCAGGCCACTGGTTACCCCTCCAGTCTGAAATGGATGGCATCAAAAATACAAAGCCGCCACTCATTTTTTGGCAGGGCATTGCCAGCACGCATTGGGCAAGTGAATGGAATCTAGCGGACTTACGTTGGCCCAGTGTTTTATATACCGGACTTACGGCATTTTTCTTATTTTTAGCGGTGCGACGTTTTAGTGGGAAAACGCAAACTGGAATGTTGGCAGCATTAGTTTGGCTTTCCTTTTTTGCGACTTATCGTTATGGCCGGCCATTCTTAGCGGATCCCCCGGAAGTCTTTTGGATATCGCTGCCATTTATGGCAATGTTGTATTGGGGTAAGGGTGCGTTTGAATCCAAATTCTTTTTCCCATTGATGGCAGGGGTATGTATTGGTATTGCGCTGTTTGCAAAATCATTCGCCTACATTGTTCCAGCGTCCTTTGCTTTGGGCCTCTATTATTGGCGCTGGCGGCAGTGGAGCATTCCGCAGGTACTCATCCGTGACCTATATAAGTTAATCCTGATTGCTGTGCTAGCTCTGGGTGTATTTGCCTTGTGGTTTGCTGTAGATCCTTATCCAGAAGCTGTCTGGAAAGAATTTGTGCTGGGTGAGAATGCCGGTAAATTTGCTGCGCGCCAGTCTAGTTATTTGATGGATTTGCTGCGAGGCGGAGACAGCATTTGGCTTTTATTTCTGACAACGATTGCCAATGCAGGTCTGTTTAGCTTTGTATTGATTTCGAGTTTGTTGCAATGCTGGCGTAGACGTCGCTTCCTGAATTTAGAAGAGGTGTTATTACTCCTGTTAATTGCAGCATTCTTCGTTGTGTTCAGTGTTCCTAGTCAGCGCTCAGGCCGTTACCTTTTGCCAGTGATGCCGGCCTTTGCCGCACTGATTGCCTTGTACTGGGATAAATTACCTCTATGGGGTTTCCGCATTGCCTTGCTATTGCAATTGCTGGTTCTGTCGCTACTGCTTTGGATTGGCATCAATTTGCAGTTATCACCATTTATGGGTGATGCTGGGGTATGGACGTATACATATTGCCACTGGATTCTCATGGCGGCGGGAATATTGCTTGTCTTATTGGGTTTATTTAGGCCAAGCGTTACCAAAACATTTGCCTTGGCAGCCTGCTTTTTGGTTTACTGTGCGTTGACCAGTAGCCTTGCCCCATTAGAGGGGCGTTTAGGGCGTTACTCTGCAGAAACGATTGCCCAATTACAAGGCAAGGATGTTTGGATTCCTTGTGACTATCGAGCCAAGGACGAGGAATATCGTTTGTTGTTGCCAACTGCAAAGTTGCATGGTTATTTGGCCAAGGACGCTTCTGATGTTGCAGCATTAACAGCCAGCTATCCCTTGGTAGCGGTACATGTTCCATTGGGTATCCAGCCTGCACTTTGTGAATCTTGTCAGATTGTTGGGAAAAGAATGGAAATGAGGGCGCGTCACTCTAATGAAGAAATTCAGGAGATGCTGATGGGTCAGATTGGCAGGCATTTATTTGTCAATGAGTATTTGGTTTCTACACCTGCACCTAATCCAGATCTCACAAACTTAAAGGATGTCTGTAGATGAGTCGTGTCATTGCGCTGTGTTTTCTGTTGCTTGCTGCAGTGATTGGCTTTCTGCATATTGATAGTCGTCCACCATGGGCACCATTTGCCGCTCCTTCTTTTCAGGCTATTGAAGCGATTGATGAGCCTGCGGTAACAAAGCCAAAGAGCACTATCAAGGCTAGTGTTCCAATGCCTCTATCCAATTGGTTACCTGATACAGGCGCTGCCTCAGTGCATGCAGCCTCCATGATTACCCTCAAGGATGGCGCAGTAAGAGCATTCTGGTTTGCTGGTAGTCGCGAAGGTGCTGCGGATGTATCTATCTACAGCTCTGTATACGACTCCAAACTCTCCAGCTGGAGTGTGCCCACTGTTGTGATGGACCGGATTAGTGCAGAGAAAGGCCTTTCACGTTATATCGCCAAGCTGGGTAATCCTGTCCCTGCTAGATTGGCTGATGGACGTCTGCAATTATTTTTCGTGACTGTTTCTGTTGGTGGTTGGGCTGGAAGTTCAATTTCTGTAATCACTTCTGATGATGAAGGCTCAACATGGAGTAATCCGCAGCGCCTTATTAGCTCCCCTTTGTTGAATCTAAGCACCCTCGTGAAATCCCCTAACGTCATGTTCGCCGATGGCTTATTGGGACTGCCTGCTTATCATGAATGGGTAGGTCGTTTTGGAGAGTTCTTAAGGGTGGAAGCAGGGCAAGTTATCGATAAACGTCGCATGAGCTCTGGTCGTAGCGCGATTCAGCCGCTCGTATTTGTAAATGATGCGCAAGATGCTAGCGCTTATTTCCGACAAACACGCAGCGCAGGCTTGCCAAAACAGATTCCTGTGAGCCATACCCAAAATGCGGGTCAAACATGGCAGCTCTCAGAAGATTTGGCAATTGCTAATCCCAACTCTGCAGTCACTGGGCTCATATTAAAAAATGGCGCTCGCATTTTAGTATTGAATAATATTGAAGCAGGCCGCTACCGACTAGTTTTGCTAATGAGCGATGCGCGATCTGCACAGTGGCAGATGGTTGAGGTCTTAGAGGATGACGAGGCGCTGCCTGAAGCTCAACGTAAGGAATTCTCATATCCTTACTTGATCACGGTGGATGGTGACGATGCTCATCTGGTTTATACCTGGGACCGTAAAAAGATTCGCCATCGTTATTTCTCTGGTGCATGGTTGAAGCAGGCCTTCAGTAAAGCGCATTCGCTCGAAGCCGATGCATCACACCCGGAGGCGCAATAATGAATCAGTTCATGCAACTCATTGCCTTGATCGAGTTATCGATTTCGTGCGCAGTAGTGGGTATTTGGCTTTTGCAAAAGTTTTCTCCAAATGCTTTTCCGATTGTCTTAAAAGTGTTTTTAGTCCTTCTGTTTGGCAATATTCTGTTTTGGCCACTAGGTATGAATCTACCTTTGGTTGCCTATGTTCGTGGATTCAGTGGTGATCTGAGTATTGTTTTGACTTTATTGCTATGGAGCGCATTGCTGCCTGTTAATAAGCCTGCGCCGATTACTTTCAAATTTGCAGTTGCCATCATCTCATTATGTTTTTATCCATTTGCCTTAGGCGTGGGAATGATTGATCCTTACGCATGGGGTTATGGATCTATTGCCCTCTTGGTTGCAGTGCTTTGTTTTGCCTTGGTGTGTGGATTGGCAGGCTGGACAAAGGGCGTATGGATTATTGCTATCGCTATTCTGGCTTGGACAGTCCACTGGCATGAGTCGGCCAACCTTTGGGATTACTTGCTTGACCCATTCTTGGCTATTTGGGCTCTGTTTGCTCTTATTGGGGCCATCTATAGAAGGCGTAGAGATAAGGCTCGCTCTGGATACTTATTCAGACCGGGTTAATGCCCAATTCATTGCAAAGTAGTAGAGTAGGGTGAATCTAGTGAGCTATTTATTTAGAATAATGCTGAGGCAGATATGAAGCAGACAAGTCAAAAAAGTATTCCTGCGCAGAATACAAAAGTTGGATTGCTAACGCTGGCATCGATCGCTTTAGGATCTCTTCTCAATGGATGCGTTATGAATCCTGGGCAGTATCAACCAAGTGGCTATTATTATCCTCAGGGTTATATGCAAAGTGGCGGATCTGGCAGTCCTAGCTATACCCAGGATCCAGGCTATAACGCAGGTCCACAAACTATTTCTTCAGAGCAATTGCAGTCCTTGGTTTCGCCAATAGCGCTATATCCCGACTCCTTACTCTCACTGATGCTTCTAGCCTCAACGTACCCCTTAGAAGTTGCTGAGGCCTATAACTGGCGAACTAGCAATGCTTCATTGAAGGGTGACGATCTACAAAATGCGCTCAAGGCACAAAGTTGGAGCGACAGTGTGAAATCCTTAATATCGTTTCCAAAAGCATTCAATATGATGGGTAGCAAATTACAGTGGACCCAGAATCTTGGTAATGCTTATAAGCTCCAGGCTGCTGACACAATGCAGGCGGTTCAAGTCCTTAGAAAAATGGCCATCAAGGCTGGTAACCTGAAGTCCAATAAGCAAATTACAGTCACTACCGATGCGGGTGGTAACGTCTTGATTAGCCCGGCCAATACAAAAGTGGTTTACGTTCCAAGCTATAGCCCGACGGTTGTTTATGGATCATGGCCCTATCCAGAGTACCCACCATATCCTGTCTATGACCCAGCTTGGGGTCTGATGACTTTTGGCCTAGGCTTTGCGATTGGAGATGCTTTCTGGTCATCCCCCAATTGGAACAATGGCACGATTAATTCCACAACAATTAATGCGTCAGGGCGTGTACCTTCACAGGCAATTATCGGACCAGCAAACATTGCTAACCAACAGCGCTTACTAAACGATTGGAAAAATAATGCCACTCCAGGGGAGAGGCAGGCAGCCAGAATGGATGAGCAACGCGCCAATAATGCTTTTCAAAAAGATGCAACCCCTCAAGAAAAAAATCAGGCAACGCGCCTAAATCAAGAAGCGCGCAATGATGCCCAGATGGACAGATCTGATCCTAATGTATACCGTGAAGCTGCCCAAGAAAATGCTTTGCGCGATCAAGCGCGTTTTGATGGCAATCAAGATCGCTCACGCAGTTTTGGTGGGGAAGGGCGAGATAGTGGATTTGGTGGTGGACATATGGGTGGGTTCAGCGGCGGTGGCGGCGGTGCCAGTCGCATGAGTGGATTTGGTGGTGGCCATATGGGCGGTTTTAGACGTTAACTTTATTAAGAGAAAAGAATTATGAAAACATTAAGAGCTGCATTCATACTCATTACATGCATCCTTTCCTTTACTCCAAGTGTATTTGCGCAGAAGGACCTACCCTTAGACGATGCCAGTACTGCTGCATTTGTTGAGCTCTGCAAAAATCCCGATGACGAGCAGGGCCGTAGTTTTTGTTTTGGCTTTGGAGAGGGCGTATATCAAGGCTACCTAGCAAATCGTCGTCCGGACGCTAAGCCGGCGATATGCTTTGCAAACAAGAGTGAGACTCGTAATGCGATTTTGCAAAAGTTCCTGGAGTGGACAAAGGCAAACCCTCAGTTCAATCAAGAAAAGGCAGCCAAAACCTTAATGCGCTTCTTTACTGCTAAATACCCATGCAAGTAAGCGCTCAATAAAAAAGCCAGCATCTCGCTGGCTTTTTTATTTCTGAGGCAAGCCTTTAGTCAGCGTAGGCTCCAGCCTTACGAATCACAGGACCCCATTTATTAATCTCTGCTTCAAGATGCTCTTGCAAGCCTTTTGGAGTTCTCTTAGCTGGAGGAACAATTTCAATATTGGACTCCGCTAAACGAGACTTGACTTCAGGATCGTTCAAAGCAACGTTGAGTGCCTTGTTGATTTTAGCGACGACTGCAGGAGGTGTGCCTTTGGAAACATACATACCGTGCCAAACTTTTACATCAAAGCCTTTCAAGCCCTGCTCATCCAAAGTAGGGATGTTTGCTAGGGCTGGCAGGCGCTTAGGTGTGGTAACACCGTAGGCCTTAACTAAACCATCTTTAATATAAGGAACGGTCTGTGTAGTTTGATCGCAGAGCAGGTCAACCTGGCCACCAAGTAAGTCGGTTAAAGCGGGGCCAGTTCCTTTGTAAGGAACGGTTGTCAGTTCCACGCCTTCTCGTGACATGAATAAGAGACCGCATAGCTGTGACACTGCACCAGGACCAGCGTTTGCCAGCGTCACTTTTTCTTTATTGACCTTAATGTAAGCTTCTAACTCCTTAAAGTTGTTTGGTGGGAAGTTCTTGCGCCCCAAAAGCACCATTGGCACATCAACAACTTGGCCGATGTATTCAAAGTCCTTCATCGGGTCAAAGTTCAATTTTTTATACAAAGCAGGTGCTGTAGCCATGCCCATGTGATGAATAAAAATCATGTAGCCATCTGGAGCAGAGCGTGCAACACGGGTTGCTGCAATGGTGCCACCAGCACCAACCGTATTTTCAACAATGACAGTTTGACCCAATTCCTTGCCCATCGGCACAGCAATCAGGCGTGCAACAGCGTCTGTAGGTCCACCGGCAGCAAACGGCACAACTAATGTGACCGGCTTATTGGGATATGGGTCTGCAGCGAACGCATTGCCTGCCAAAAATCCTAATGCGGCAGTAGCATAGAAACTGGCAAATAGTGATTTACGTAATTTCATATTAGTCTCTAGTATTGGTTATCAAAAACAGGTGAGTGCAAAACAACTTGCGACTATTTTGCCAGTATTTGGGTAAAAATAGATTTAGTTGCGGATTAGTGTTTACCAGCAATGGCCATGGTTCTTTTGGCTAGCAGAACTACTGGACGATCAATCATTCTGCCATCTAGCTTGATTGCGCCCCCTTTTGATGCGAGATCAGCCTCAATCACCCGTTGAGCCCAGGCAATCTCTTCTTCGGTTGGAGTAAATGCCTTGGTGACGATATTCACTTGCTTAGGATGAATGCAGAGTTTTCCGCCAAAACCCATACGCTTTGCACGCTCTGCATCATCGGTAATGCGCTCAATATCGTCAGTGGAGGGTGTAACCCCATCAATAGGAGGGGCAATCTGCGCTAGGCGAGATGCCAAGACGATTTGATAGCGCGCTGTTTGCAATTCAGTTTCTTGGCGGTCGCAAACCATGCCCAGATCGGCTTGTAAATCTAAATTACCCAAAGCGAGACGTAGTACTTGATTGGAGTTTGCAATTGCCTTCAATTGATCAAGGCCAATCGCCGTTTCAATCATGGGAATAATTGCGGTATTCGGAAGTATGAGGGCGGCACCGTTAATTTGGTCCAGCGATTCACTTTTAGGAATTAATAAACAAGCAACTTGGAGCTCTTGCGCCAAAATTAAATCGGCAGAGTAAAACTTAGTGCCAGGGGAATTCGTGCGAATCACCAAGCGTTTCTTTTGCTCGTCACTAAAGTTGGGCCATGCTGTACGAATAGCATGGCGCGCACTCTCCTTATCCTCTTCTGCAACCGCATCCTCAAGATCCAGGACAACACCACTGGCACCGCTATCAAGGGCTTTGATAAAACGTTCAGGACGAGTTCCGGGCACAAATAGAAAGTTGGTGCTAAAACCTAGCGGTGTTTCGAGTGGGTTCATATCAATCTGGGGTAAGGGAAGGGCAAGTAATTAGGCTGGCTTATGCAGATGGAAGCAGAAAGCCTATCTTGGCCTGTTTGCGGATATTCCACAAGAGATCAATTGCTTTACTCATCTCTGCTGGGCTGGCACCCCCGCTAAAGGCGGCTAGGCGCATTGCCTTATCGGTAATTTCTGTGCGGGATAAGGTATTGCCAGGATCGCCCTTAGGTTCATCTACGCGACCCTCCAGAATATTCCCATTGTTCAGGTGAACCTTGACTTTACCGATCCAGCGTTGCGGATACGCGCCATCCACCTCAGGATCTAGTGTCATGGAGACACGTTCACGGAAGGCGCAGATCTCATCATCATGAAAGTGCCCCTCAAATTCTTGTAAGCCTGCGAATTGGTAATGTGCAACCAAAGCCAAGACGGTACCCATAGAGAATTTCGATTGATGTACGGTGGCAGGGTCAGTTACTGGACCCAATACATCAATAGCGCCTTGGTGAACCAAAGTTTCTACTTTTGCGATATCGCTTGGAGAAAGTTTGTTTGCCAACATGACTTGAAGTAGGGCGTCCGCAGCGGGGTGTGTATGACGACATGATGCGTAATACTTAAAGCTGGTCTCCGCTAAAGTCCAGCGACTGCCCAATCGGTCAACCAATTTACTGGGATCGCTGTCGCTTGACATGCCCGCTGCCAATCCTTGCTTGCCTTCCAAAATATGCTCCGCACCCGTGAAACCGGCTTGTGCAATATAGGCCGACATTAAGCCAGTGGAGGCGGCATGTGCAGTATGGAGTTGCTTAGAATCCGCGGCATCACGAAGAAATTCCCAAAGACCTGCTGACTGCGTGCCTGCAGAACCAAACGCATGAAGCATTTGCTCTGGGCTGAGTTTTAGAAGTCGACCAACCGCTGCAGCAGCTGCTAATGTGCCAGCTGTACCGGTTGTATGAAACACTTTGTAATGAGAGCGTCCTAAAAATTCGCCAACTCGAATCCCCACCTCATAGCCTGCTACTGCAGCCACTAATAAATCCTCACCAGATGCACCAATGGCTTGGGCACAAGCAAGCGCAGGGGGAAACACTACAGTTGCTGGATGAAAGACTGAACCATTGTGGACGTCATCTTGTTCGGCAACATGTGATGCTGCGGCATTAGCCATTGCCGCTAAAAAAGGACTAGAAGTTTTACGCGAAACCAAAATCTCAGATGGGCCGGCGTGCGACGCATTGAACCCACCCATATTTTGCGCAAACTGGGTGATAAGTTCTACTGGACGAGATCCTTTTCCTGCGATAGCTGAGCCAAACCAATCGACCAATAGATCTTCGGCGCGCTCCAAAACATCGCTTGGAATATCTGCAGCCTGTAAATTGGCTGCAAAACTAGCCAGTTCGCGAGAAAGGTGTTGAGTAGTCATTATTAGGGCTTCTTATATTTAATTGAGAACGGCAGTAGCTTGCATAGTCAGCCAGCCTTCGTGATCCTCTGCCCAAATGGAAATGGTTTTTCCGCTCGGATCCTTTTCTAAGTCAGGCTTGGCATTGACTTTGAAGATATTGATATCAAAAGTGGGACGAATTGCGCGGAACTCAAAAGTTTTTAGTGTGCAACCTCGAATGCTTTGACGCACTAAATCAACTAACAGAGTCGCAATCAAGGGGCCGTGCACGATGAGGCCTGGGTAGCCTTCAACCTCTGTGACATATTTGCGATCATAGTGAATGCGATGGCCATTAAAGGTGAGGGCAGAGTAGCGGAATAGCAGTACATCATCTGGCGTAATCGTTTTAGTCCACTTAGCATCTGTAGGTGCGGGTGTAGGAGCAACAGGCTTGTCGTCTGGACCCGGGGCATCGCGATACACAATGTCATGCTCTTCAATAATCGCAAGCCCATTTTGATTGGAAATCTTGTGGTTAACCAATACAAAAATCAAATCACCAGTACGACCTGCTTTATGCGTTACCGACTCAATCGTAGAGAGGCGCTCAATCTCATCACCAACGGCAAGCGGCTTTAACCATTCAATGCGGCTACCCGCCCACATGCGACGCGGTAGTGGAACCGGCGGAAGAAAGCCGCCACGTTTTGGATGGCCATCGGGCCCAATTTCAGATTCACGGGCGTGTGGTAGAAAATATAACCAGTGCCATAGCTCAGGCAAAACAGTTCCTTTGTTCGGCGCAGCATCTTCGCGATCCAAAGTTGCTGATAGCGCACGCACGGGGGCTGCTGTGACAGTGTCTTGAAGAGACTCGGTTTTGCCAAGCCATTCTTGCAGGTGGGTGATAGTTTGAGGTTCGATTCGCATAGCTTCCATTATGCCAATCTTGTGGAAAAAATCACCCTATCAAAATAGAGATGTAATAGAAAAGCAACCCAGCTAAGGCTGATCCACCCAATACTGAGAGAACACCCTTTTGAAATTTAAATAAAGCCAATCCAGCTAAAGCGCAGATCAGAATCGAGATCCAAGATATCGAGCCGCCAAAACCTCTCGGCAAGAAGACATGGTAAGCAAAAAATAGGCCTAAGTTGGCGATGACACCAACGACCGCTGCCGTGATTGCAGTCAGTGGGGCTGTAAATCCCAGTTTGCCATGAGTTGATTCAATGAGCGGACCGCCCACCAATATGAAAAAGAAGGAGGGTAAAAAGGTAAACCAAGTCGCCACGCAAGCGCCAAGCACTCCGAACCAAAATGGATTGCTATTACCAATCAAATATTGAATATGTCCTGCAAGGTAACCAACAAAAGCCACCACCATGATCAAGGGTCCAGGCGTAGCTTCGCCTAGTGCTAAGCCATCAATCATTTGATTGGGGCTTAGCCAGTGAAAGTGCTCGACTGCGCCTTGGTAAACATATGGAAGGACTGCGTAAGCGCCACCAAAAGTCAGAAAGGCAGCTTTAGTAAAAAACCACGCGATATTTGGATACAAGGTCTTCCAGCCGAAGATGGAAATTAAGGCGCCAATAGGAAGCAACCAGAAAACCAGGGCAACACTGGTATGGCGTATCGTTTTTGAGAAAGTAAATTTGGCGTGCTCGGGAGTAGGGGTGTGATCATCAATGATCGCACTGCCATATTCCTTTAAATCTTTTGCACTATGGCCACTGCCTTGTTGGAAATATTCTGGATAGCGTTTACCTCCCCAGTAACCAATTGCTGCGGCAATGAGTACGATGATTGGAAAGGCGAGATTGAGAACAAAGATGGCCAGAAAAGATCCAAGAGCGATCCATTGAAGTGCTTGGTTATGGATTGTGCGCTTACCAATTCGTACGGCGGCGTGCAATACGATCGCAGTCACTGCCGGCTTAATGCCAAAAAAGATTGCAGCAATCCAGGGAACCTGTCCGAAGGTGAGGTAAACCCACGATAAGCCGATCAAAATCACCAAGGAGGGCAATACAAAGAGCGTACCTGCGAGAATGCCGCCCCAGCTGCGGTGCATAAGCCAACCAATATAAGTTACTAGTTGCTGAGCCTCAGGCCCAGGCAATAACATGCAGTAGTTGAGCGCATGTAAAAAGCGCCGCTCTGAAATCCAGCGACGCTTTTCAACTAACTCTTGGTGTAGAACGGCAATCTGACCTGCGGGCCCACCAAAACTGATGAAGCCTAGCTTAGCCCAAAACTTGAGGGCCTCGCCCAGTGGAATGCTCAAACTTCATCCATTCCGCCAACTACTTGGCTAAAGCCGTTATCAACATAAATGATTTCAGCAGTAATACCATTGGCTAAGTCAGATAATAAGAATGCCGCGGTGTTACCTACATCATCAATCGTCACGTTGCGACGTAGAGGCGCAGTTTTTTCAACGGCTTCTAAGATTTTGCCAAAGCCTTTAATGCCAGATGCGGCCAAAGTTTTAATTGGGCCAGCAGAGATGCCGTTAGCACGAATGCCTTTAGGGCCTACAGAGCCGGCGAGGTAGCGCACAGAGGCTTCAAGGGATGCTTTGGCTAAACCCATAGTGTTGTAGTTAGGAACATTTTTCATGGATCCTAAATAAGTCAACGTGAGCAATGAAGATTTATCCCGCAGCATTGGGAGCGCTTCTTTTGCCATTGCAGGGAAACTGTATGCAGAAATGTCATGGGCAATCTTGAAGCCTTCACGAGAAAGGCCTTCTAAGAAATCCCCGGCAATCGCTTCGCGCGGAGCGAAGCCAATCGCATGTACAAAACCATCGAACTGAGGCCACGATTTGGCTAAATCCTTAAAAAGGGCGCTGATTTGCTCATCGCTGCCCACATCGCAGTCAAAAATGAGTTCGGTATTAAATTCTTTTGCAAAATCAACGATTCGGTCCTTAAAGCGTTCACCCACGTAAGTAAAGGCCAGTTCGGCACCTTCACGGTGGCAAGCCTTGGCAATGCCATAGGCAATGGAGCGATTAGAGAGGAGGCCGGTAATGAGGATTTTTTTGCCGGTGAGAAAGCCCATGTTGTGTCCTTTACTTCAAATATGATTAGCTATCTACAATTGTTGCATATATGCCCACCCTCAAGCCCATTCGACAAATTGCCTATTTCTTACTGCTAGCCCTGCTAGCGGGGCTTTGGGCCGATCTAACGCTGGCCGGACAGGGGATTGCGCAATACGGCAAGCCCAAATATCCCGAGGGATTTGCTCATTTTGATTACGTCAATCCCAGCGCCCCCCGCGGTGGAACCCTGGTCTTGCCAAATCCAGGGCAAAGAACGAGCTTTGACAAATTCAACCCATTCACTCTGCGAGGTATTACCGCTCCTGGTATTGATTTGATGTTTGAGTCTTTGGCTGAAGGAAGTGCCGATGAGGTCTCCAGTATTTACGGCTTATTGGCAGACGATATTCAAGTTGCCAAAGATCACAAGTCGGTTATCTTCCATATTCGCTCTGAGGCAAGATTTTCGGATGGTAGTCCAGTCTTGGCGGCTGACGTTAAATATAGTTTTGATACCTTGATGAGCGGTAAGGCGCACCCTCGTTATAAAACTACTTTTGCAGATATCAAAGAAGCGGTTGTTTTATCTGAGCGATCCATTCGCTTTGATTTTAAGAATGACAACGCTGAACTACCTATCTTGGCAGGGACTTTCCCGGTGTTCTCACGTAACTGGGGCAAGCAAGCAGATGGAACGGTTATTCCGTTTGAGAAGATTGCCTTTGAAACGCCCATTGGTAGCGGGCCTTATTTGATTGAATCTTTCAAAGCAGGTAAATCGATTGTTTATAAAAAGAACCCAAACTATTGGGCAGACCAACTCAGCAAACCGTTAAATGTCCGGGTTGGCTTTTATAACTTTGACCGAGTGCTTTATAAGCTGTATAGCGATGATGCTGTCAGGCTGGAAGCCTTTAAGGCGGGGGAGTTTGATGCTCTCGTTGAGTATCGCGCCAAGATCTGGGCCAAAGGATATGTGGGCTCCAAATTTGATCAGGGCATTCTTTTAAAGAAAGCATTCCTTAATCACAATGGCGCTGGCATGCAAGGTTTTGCAATGAATGTGCGTCGCCCCATCTTTAAGGATGCGCGTGTACGCGAAGCCTTAGGTTATGCGCTCGATTTTGAATGGCTCAATCGCCAAATATTCTTTGATCAATACAGTCGCATCAATAGTTATTTCACCAATAGTGACTTGAGTGCCAACTTTGATGGTCCTCGTAAACCTACCGAGTCAGAGCTTAAGCTTCTCAAGCCATTAAAAGCTAAATATCCGCAGTGGGTTCCGGATGCTGTCTTTGGACCCATGCCTGCGGCACCATCCACCAAGCCTCCTGGCAGTCTGCGTCAGAATTTAAAGAAAGCCCGTGAACTTCTTATGCATGCTGGCTGGCAATATCGTGATGGTGCATTACGCAATGAAAAGGGTGAGCCATTTCGTTTTGAGATTGTGGAGGATGGTGGATTTTTCTTGAGGGTGATTTCTGCTTATGTACGCAACTTAGAAAAGTTAGGCGTACAGGTAGATATCAGGACTAGCGACTTTGCCTTGCATCAAAAGCGCATGAATGAATACGACTTTGATATGACTACCGTCAGATTTCAGGACTCCCAAAATCCAGGTAATGAACTCTGGGATCGCTTTGGTAGCCAGGCTGCCAAAGAAAAGGGTTCTGATAATGTCATTGGGGTGCAATCACCAGTAGTTGACGCTTTGATTGATGAAATCACTAAAGCACAAAATCGTGAGCAGCTAAGAACTGCAACCAGAGCGCTTGATCGAGTCTTGTGGAATAGTTATTACGTAGTTCCTCAGTGGTACAACCCAACCCATCGCGTTGCATTCCGTCACGAGATGCGTTATCCCGAACCTCCTTTGTATTACTCAGCAGAGGCATGGATCATGCAAAACTGGTGGAAAGAGGAGGTCAAATAATGCAAGGTCAAATGCGCGCCTACATCTTTAAACGTCTCCTCTTGATGATTCCAACTATCTTAGGTGTATTGACGCTTACCTTTGCGGTTGTGCAATTTGTGCCCGGAGGTCCTGTAGAGCAAATGGTCCTCGAGTTAAAAGGTAAGGGCAATGCCGCAACTGGCGGCTCTGAGTCTTCGGGTTCTGGTTCAACGTATCGTGGTCGCCAAGGTGTTGATGCGCAGCGCCTAGAGGAAGTCAAAGCTTTGTATGGTTTCGATAAGCCACCACTTGAGCGTTATTTCATGATGTTGGGCCGCTTCGCCAGATTCGATCTAGGTCAAAGCTACTACCAACACGAAAGCGTTTGGACTTTAGTGGTCTCTAAATTGCCAGTCTCGATCAGCATTGGGCT
>CANBSM010000013.1 GCA_947372155.1 Burkholderiaceae bacterium | reverse complement strand
GGCTCTGGCTTTTACTATGGCGCTAATATCAATACTGCCGTACCGGTATACCTAGGTACGGAGATTAGTGGTGAGCTAGCCATGGGTCATAACGAAGTGATGAAGCCGTTCTTACGCGTATCTTGGGCCCACGATCTCATGAGTTCTATGAACATGAACGCTGCTTACAGCCAAACCTATGGCCCAACCCTGTATGCCAATGGCACACCGACTATGGGCAATATGGTGATCGTTAAAGGGGGTGCTAAGTACAACTGGGGTACTAAGGTTAGTGCGTACGCCACCATTGATGTAGAACAAGGTAACGCCGCTTATAGCTACCGCGGTATTGGTGGTTCAGTAGGGGCGATCTATAGTTGGTAATGTATAAGATGGTGATGTCTTTTTAAAAAGCACATCACTATCTCTGTTTTTAATATTCATCTTTAGGTAATGTAAATGACTTTCAAAACACTATTGCGCTCACTTACAGCGCTCGCTTTATCTGGTGCTGCAGTGCTTGCTTACGCCCAATCTGGCCCAGTATTAACAACGATTAACGGCAGCAAGATCTATACCAGCCAAGTCAATGAGATGGTGAGCATGGCCCTTGCCAATGGCGCCAAAGACTCTCCTGAGCTGCGCCAAAATCTTCTCAATGATTTAGTAGTGCGTGAAGTGATTACGCAAGATATTAAAAAGACTGGCTTGTTAAACAAAGACAACAATGCCCTCAAACTCAAACTGGCTCAGCAAAATACGATGTTAGAGCTTTGGTTTGCGGAGTACTTTAAGACTCATCAAGTCACTGAGGCGGATGTCAAAGCAGAGTATGAGCGCCAGCTCGCTTTTAGCAAAGAGCCTAAAAACGCCAAACAGTATGAAGTAGCCCAAATCATGGTGGCTAGCGAAGCGGAAGCGCAAGACATCATCAAGCAGATTAATGCGGGCACTAAGTTTGAAGCTATTGCCAAAGAAAAATCACTTGAGAAGGTATCGGGCGCCCAAGGCGGTGTAGTGGGCTGGGTCTTTCCATATCAGTTAACTCCACCAATCAATGATTTGATCGTCAATTTAGCTAAGGGCAAAGTAACCCAATCACCAGTGAAAACCAATAACGGTTGGCATGTGATTAAGGTAGATGATGTGCGCCCATTTGTGATGCCACCCTTTGAGCAGGTTCAAAACACCATTGCTCAAGAATTAGTACAGCAGCGTCGTCAAGAAGCAATCAATACGTTATTGAAAGATGCTAAGGTAGTTAAGGGCGGGTAATGCTTCAAATGAGTCATCAAAATCTTCGTCATCCAATAAGGCACTACCTTTTTTCGGTTGAGGCACTTCTTGTTTGCGCGATGTTTCTTGCTGCGGCCCCAGTTTTTGCCCAAAGCCTTCTAGTAGCGCCTATGCCTGATGCTGGAAGAATATTAGAAACTATTAAACAAACACCTACGCCCGACTTTAGTTCTGACAATCAGCCGCAGATTAATGTAATCACTCCTACGCGACCACCAATGACGGCGCCGAATGGGGCAAGTTTTATGGTGAATGGCTTTAAGATCACAGGCAACACAGTTTTGCCTGAGGCTGATTTGCAAGCCAAGTTAAATATCTTGGTCGGTAAGAAACTCACCTTGCAACAATTACGCGAAGCTGCAGATCAAATCAGTGACTATTACCGCGCCAAGGGCTACATCATTGCCAGGGCATATATTCCCGCGCAGAAAATTGATGGTGGCATTGTTGAGATTCAGATTATTGAAGGTAGGCGTGACAAAATAAATCTGAATACGGTTGGCAGTCCCATAGTGCATGCAAATGTACAAGTAGACTTTATAGATAAAGAGTTACCAAAAAATGCGGTTATTTCTGAAGCTTCATTAGAACGTGCGCTCTTGCTATTAAGTGATACCCCCGGTATTAGCGATGTCAAAAGTTCCCTAGAGCCAGGCTCTGTAACGGGTACATCAGACCTTAATTTAACGACAACTTCAGGACCTCTTTATTTTGGATCGATTGATGCTGATAACTTTGGAAATCGTTATGCGGGCTCTGATCGCGTAGGTGTGACTGCGGGTATCAATAGTATGTCTGGTTATGGCGATCAATTAACCTTTCGCGGCCAAACGACAGGTACCAATGGAATGCAGCAGGGTAGCCAAACTAATTATGCAAGAGTAGCTTATCAACTACCTATTGGAAGTGATGGATTGAAGTTAGGTCTTGCGTATTCAGGGATGCGTTATCAGTTGGGTTTGAATTATCAAAATACCGCCACCAATGGCACCGCTAATACTATAAGCATATTTGGCTCTTACCCATTTGTGCGCAGTAGAAATTTGAACATATATGGGCAGCTGGGTTATGACAACCTAGCAATGACCAATAATTCAATGGGATTTCAAATCAGTAACAAGATCGTAAACAATACTTCCGTAGGTGTTTCTGGAAATTCTCGAGATGACTTTTTAGGCGGAGGTATTAATACCTTCGGTGCAACAGCTACCATGGGTAATTTAGGTCTAGAAAATACAAATGGTTACAGCAGCTTAGATGGCATGACTGCTCAAACCGCTGGTAACTTTCAACGCTATAACCTGAACTTTAGTCGTTTACAAGCCGTAACCAACTCGGCACATTTTGTATTGAATGCGAGCGGCCAATTTGCAAACAAAAATCTAGATTCTTCCCAGCAATTTTATTTAGGTGGCCCAGCTGGTGTGCGTGCTTATCCAGTAGGGCAGGGAGTTGGTTCTCAAGGTGCAATCATGCAACTAGAGTTACATCAACGACTTCTAGATCAAAGTCCTGTTGGCGCGATTTCTGTTTATGGATTTTATGACCTAGGCAGCGTTCAGTTATTCAAGAACACTTGGAGTAATTGGAACCAACCTAATCCACCCACTGGTCAGTCTTTGACCCAGAACACTAACCTGCAAGGCGCAGGTTTAGGTTTTAAGGCCACAATTAATGATCGCTCGTATTTAAATCTCTATTGGGCGCACACCATTGGAGTAAGTCAATCAGTTGCCGTGTATGGCATGAATGCAAATGGCATGAATCAATCTAATACCTTTTGGTTTCAAGGCGTCCTGCAGTTCTGAGGAATTCAATACCCCAATGAATAAAACAATATTTACTGCATCAAGATCTTAAGAACGGTGCACCTATGACAAAATTCCGGATGAAATCAAAACCTTTAAGTCATGGTCTTTGCATGTCAAGGTTATCCCTTTGCTGCGCCAAGCTCTTATTTCTAGTTAGCGTTCCGGCTTTTGCCATTGATCCAAACGCATTGCCACAAAATGGTTCTATCGTTGGCGGTGCTGGCTCAATCAACAGTACTTCAAACCAAATGCGCGTGGTGCAGAACAGTCAAAATATGATTGTCAACTGGAATTCGTTCAACATTGGTAAAGATGCGTCAGTCAATTTTGTTCAGCCTAGCAGTCAGAGCTCAGTATTAAATCGAGTTACAAGTGCTGACCCTTCCTACATTATGGGAAACCTAACAGCTAATGGCCGGGTATTTTTGGTTAATCCTAGCGGAGTCATGTTTGGTAATGGAGCACAGGTTGAAGTTGGCAGCTTGGTTGCCTCTACGTTAGATATTAGCAATAGCAATTTCATGTCCAACAACTATGTATTTGAGAAAAATGGATATGCTAGCTCAATCATTAATCAAGGAAATTTGAAGGCTGAAAATGGTGGCTTCATTGCGATGCTTGCTCCTGAGGTGATTAATCAGGGCTTAATTACAGCCCGTTTGGGTTCGGTGGCCTTAGCTGCTGGAGATAAAGTAAGTTTAGATATTAAGGGCGGTGGCTTATTAAGTTTTAATATTGATAAGGCCGCTTTGACAGCTTTGGCTGAAAATCGTGGATTGATTCAGGCAGATGGCGGGCAAGTCATTTTGGGCGCACGCAGTGCTGGTGATTTGATGGCTACCGTTGTGAACAACTCCGGTGTCATTGAGGCAAATTCATTTGCCGAGAAAAATGGAACAATCGTCCTAGATGGAGGTCCTCAAGGCATTGTTAAGAATCAAGGAACATTAGCGGCAATTGGCAGTAAATATGGTCAAGCGGGCGGAAGTGTCAGGGTGCTGGGTGATAAGGTGGCACTCATGTCAGGCTCTCTTGCAGATGCTTCTGGTAGCGCTGGTGGTGGTGAAGTTCTTGTTGGTGGAAACTACCAAGGCAAAGGTGTTGAACCAAATGCATCCTTTAGTTATGTAGAGCAGGGAGCTTCAATAAAAGCAAACGCTTTGGATAGCGGTAATGGTGGCAAAGTCATTGTTTGGGCTAATGAAGCTACCCGTTTTAATGGCGTAATTGAGTCTAAGGGCGGCGCTAAAGGTGGTGACGGTGGCTTTGTTGAAACGTCTGGTAAGCGTTATCTCGACTTTAATGGCAGTGTCGATACGCGTGCTGCTAAAGGTAAAGTGGGCACCTTGCTGCTTGACCCGGAAAACGTCACTATTAGTTCGGCCTCTGCAACAAGCAATATGAATTCAACTGGCTCGCCATTTTCGCCAACCGGTGATAACGCAAGCTTATCCGTTTCTAATCTTGTAACTCAGCTTGGTCTATCCGATACCATCATCAACACAGGTTCATCGGGTAGTCAGGCTGGAACGATTACAGTTTCACCAAGCTCTCCGATTACTTGGACGAGCGGCAATTCTTTAACATTGTCAGCCGCTAATTCTGTAACCATTCTTTCCCCTATTACCTCAACAGGCGCTGCAGGCTTTAACGGTGGTAATTTTGCGGTTACTGCAGGTAATACCGTGCTGATTAATTCCAGTATCACTACAACTGGCGGAACTGGAAGTAATACTAATGGCGGCAACATTTCCATCAATACGACTGCTGGAGGTATTACGATTTCTCCAGGGGTGTCGTTAAATGCATCAGGTAGCAATGGCGGCGGCGGAGTTAATCATTCTGCAGGAAGTATTACATTAAGCGCTGGACCATCCGCTACCCTCACAACTGGTAGTGGTGGAGCAACCATCTCCGCTATGGGCTATGACGGCGGCACAAGTAACACTATTAGCTTAACCGCTGACTCAATGGTAATTAATGGCGGCTTATATGCAGATCGCGTTAATTTTTCTACCAAAACAGCATCGCAAAATATTACTTTAGGACCGACAGGTGGGGGCTTATTGCTTACCGATACAATAGCTGACTACACCTATGCCCCCAACATATACATCAGTACAGGCACAGGTAATATTGTTCATACAGGAGACTTCACTCCCGCCGCATCCTATGGTGGTGTATTTAGCGTAACTGCTGGCTCTGGAACAATTACGGATACTACTGGTGGAGCGTCGACTTTAGGGCCTGGAGGCAACGCCTCTAACTACATTCTTTCTGGGACCTCTATAGGAGCATCCGGAAGCCCCATCATTACTTCTCACTCACCCATTCTCAGCCTCACATCTGCAGGGGATATCTATGTTAGAGGCGATGCCGTAACGGGATTGACCAGTAGTTTATCGGTCAACTCATCATCAGCTGGCACAGGTATATTTAACTTCACAAATATCACTAATGCAGTGCCCAGTATTACCACTTCTGGAAATATTTACACCGTTTCTGGAACTAATGCTGGTGCGGCGATGAGCTTTGCGTTTACTGGTAATGCAGGGGTTAATGTTGGTACTGGCACTACGGGGCTTGCGTCTAATGGTGGATCGCTAGCCGTAAGAGCAACAGGAACCGGATCTAATATTGCAGTTCAGACTGGTGGTGGAGGTATTGTCACCTCGGGAGCAGGTTCTGCGACGCTCAATGCAGACGGTAATTTGACGGTCAATAATAATGTGAACGCAGGCTCTGGTGGAATTAGCCTTACCGGGGCAACTGGCATTACCTACAACGCAGGCACCATACAGACTGCGAATAACGGTAGCATCGGCTTTAATTCAGCCACTACATTAGGAACTTCGCTCACTACAAATTCGGGATCTGGCGACACCAGTTTTATGTCTACTATCACCGGTGGTGCAAATGCTCTGGTAGTCAATTCAACGGGAACTACTCTTTTTAATTCAACAGTTGGAAGTGCTTCATTGACTACCAACGCTGGCGGCACAACACAGCTCAACGGCAACGTTACTACCTCGGGGGCACAAACATACAATGATGCTGTTGTTGTCAAATCCGGTATCGCACTCACAACAACGGATAGCGCTTTATCTTTTGCATCCACGATAGATGGTCAAGCAGGGGCTATTAATTCGCTGGCTGCTTCAACGGGGTCTGGCGCTATTACCGCTGTTGGCACAATTGGTGGTACACAAGCGCTTGGCTCCTTAGCTTTAAATAGCAGCTCTGGTAGCGCATCTATTGCTATAGCTGGTATTGGTGCTACTTCAGCTGGTGTTTCTGATTTTGTTGCAATTGGCAATAATAGTACGACGACACTGACGTTAAATGGCACAAGCTATAACACTGGTGGCGCGCAGACATACACTGCTACACCCGGTCAAAACATCATTCTAGCGGGAGGGGCTGCTACAACCTTTACCTCTAATAACGCTGCAATATCCTTTAATAGAGCCAATATACAACTGGGTAATGGCGTCGATGTGACAGTCAATACAAATGGCGGCGCAATTAATGCCCTAAAGATTGATGGCAACTCATCTGAAGACCTCACTTTAAATGCGAGCGCAGGCGCCGTTAATGTTGGTGCAATTGGAACACAAACAGCAAACGGTATTAATACCGTAGCTTTAACAGGTTTGGGTGGGGTGACGCTGAATGGAAATATTACAACCGATAATTTAACTGGTAATAGTGTGAATATTGCCGGCCCGGCAACTTTGGGCGCACCAGTTGCAATTAATACTGCTAATGGCCTTGGTAACGTCGTATTTTCATCCACCATTAATGGTGCTCAAAGTTTAGCAATCACGGCGGGGATAGCCAATATAGAACTTGCTGGACTTGCGGGAGGTACCAGTGCCCTTGCGCAGGTTACAGCCAATGGCACAAATATTGCACTCAATGGCGTTAAAACCTCCGGAATTCAAACTTACACAGCGCCAGGAAGAATTACAGCTAATGGACCCTTCAGCAGTGCTGGATCAGCGATTACCTTTGCTGGAAATACTGTTCTTAATGGGAATGCTTCAGTTGATACCACTAATAGTGGGTCATCAAGTGCGGGAGCAGCTATTGCTTTTAACGGAACATTAAATAGTGATGGTGCAGGTTCACCCAGCTCATTAGGACTTGCTGCAGGTACTGCTGGCGATATTACGTTTAATGGTGTTGTGGGTGGTAGCAATGCTTTAGGTGCGGTATTGGTAAGTAGTGCAAAAAACATAACTGTGCCGGCATTTACCGCAGCAAGTCTGACCCAATCAAGCGGTACCGGAATTACCAATTTAAATGGCTTAGTGACAACAACCGGAAAGGTTGATTTAACTGGTACAGCATTTAATGTAAGTGCTGGTATTAATGCAGGCGGATACGTTGCTTTTGTGAACGGTGGCCTATTAACCACTACCAGCAATATTACTACTGGTGCTGCAGGATTTAGACAGTCTGGCTCGGGCTTAAATAGCATTGGTGGCAACATAACCACTGCTAGTGGAGATATTGGATTTTTAACCGGCGTTACTCTTACCACTGATGTTCTCTTAACCTCAGGCGCTGGAGGAACTGGAAATACCACCCTGAGCAGCACTGTTAATGGTGCAAAATCTTTAGTGATTAATACTGGTGGTGTCACTACCTTCGGTGGTCTAGTGGGTGGCACAAGTGCACTCACGTCAATCACTACAGATGCTCCTGGTTCTACTGCGATTAACGGTGGGGGAGCGACCACTACCACAGCACAGACTTATAACGATGCAGTTAGCTTGGGTGCAAATGCGGTCTTATCGGGTGTCAATATCACCCTGGCTTCCACAGTAAACGGTTCTCGTAGCTTGGCCGTGAATGACACTGGTACCACTACCTTTGGTGGTCTGGTGGGCGGCACAACTGCACTCACATCAATAACTACTGATGCCCCTGGTACTACTGCGATTAACGGTGGCGGAGCGACTACGACCGCAGCTCAGACCTATAACGATGCAGTTACCTTGGGTGCAAATACTGTCTTAAGCGGTGTGAATGTCACCCTTGGGTCTACAGTCAATGGTGCCCGTAGCTTGGCGGTAAATGACAGTGGTACCACCACCTTTGGTGGTGTAGTGGGTGGTGCAACCATACTCACCTCAGTTGCGACCGATGCGCCAGGTACTACAGCGATTAATGGCGGGGTAGTCAATACTTCTGCAGCTCAGACCTATAACGATGCAGTTACCTTGGGTGCAAATACTGTCTTAAGCGGTGTGAATGTCACCCTTGGGTCTACAGTCAATGGTGCCCGTAGCTTGGCGGTAAATGATAGTGGCACAACTACCTTTGGAGGAGTGGTAGGCGGTAAAAGCGCGCTGACTTCTATCGTTACTGATGCTCCTGGTACTACGGCTATTAACGGTGGCGGAGCGACAACTACCGCAGCTCAGACCTATAACGATGTCGTTACTGTGGGTGCAAATGATGTCTTAAATGGAGTCAATGTAACCTTTGCCTCCACAATCAACGGCGCCAATAATTTGACCGTCAAAGATGGCGGTCAAACACTGTTGATTGGACAGATTGGACAGCAAATCCCACTTGTTGATTTGACGGTCAATACCGCAGGCGGATTAGTGTTGCCCAAAACTACCTTGACAGGCAATATGTCATTAACAACAGGTGGCACTGTAACGCAAATTGGTTCAGCTATCGTTGGCGGTACCACTCATATTGATGCAGGCTCAAATTCAATTACTTTAACAAACACAGCGAATGATTTTGTTGGAGTAGTTGGCTCGCTAGATGGTACTTCTGTAGGATTGAAAGGAACTGTTATATCGCTAGTTGATATTAACAATATGAACCTAGGTCAAGTGGCAGCCACTGCCGGCGCAATAACTATTAATGCTGGAGGATCAATTTACAATGGCCTCGCAGGCGTAACGAATATTACCTCTACTGCTGGATCGATACTGAGAGCAAATGGTGGTGTTGTTGGTACGATATCAAGACCTGTTACAGTAAATTTACCCATGGTAACAACCAATTCACCAAAAGAGCAGGGCGGAGTTTCAGTTGATATTAATGGTCATGTTGGCGACAACATGATTTGGTTAATCCAGACTCCTCCAGGATTGGTATTTTTAAATGGCATGATTATGAATGCCGGTCAAGTTCCAGGAGTATCACAAGATGCCTATTCGACTGCCTTAGGCGTTCTTGACCAAACCTACCTTACAAGTAACGGCATTGTTCTCAATACAAGACCCTACAGCACAATGAATGCGTTTAGTAACTCCATGTATCCAACTGATAGTAATGACAAAGCCTTTACTTATGGCCCTTATATTTACAAACTTCCGGGAAGTGTGAAGGTTAAAGATGGCGGCCTTAAATTACCAGCCGGCCTACAAGTCAGCAGCATGAAAAAATAAAAGACGTTTTTTAAGTCAATGGCAGCGGGTCTTGAGGGCCTTCGCCAAGTAATTAAAGATAAAGGGGCTTGAAGCCCCTTTATTTATTTCCGACGTATTACTATGCAATCAGTTAAACCCATTCACTGCCTGCATATACCCTTGGATATATTGTGGCGGCACAAAGAGTTCTGTCTTCATTCCTGTTTTAGAGGATAGGGTAATGATGAAGCCTTTCTTCATCTTGTCCTTGAGAAACGCCTCAGGTAATTGAATAGAGACCACTTCTCTAAAGATACAGCCTCTATCACCACAAGCACCAGCTTCTCTACCAACCACTTTAAATGTCGTGGCAGGCGTGTTTTCTAGCATTGCGGAATCGTAATAACGCCATTGTGAGAAATAAGTTAGTTGTGCATTGAGTTCATATATTTTTGCCCCTTGCTTAGGCTGCTCAGCTCTGAGGCTAAACATTTCATATGTATTGGCTTCATCCATCGCATTGATAGGAGGGCCTTGATAGGTTTTGCCGCCAGTCGCTACATTGGGAGTGATGATGGTCGAGTGATAGACATCATTGATTTCCCAGCCACTAATTTTTTTATCATTCATATTGCAGGCAACTAGACCGCTAATTGCTAGCAATAAAACTACTCGACAGATGATGCGATGCATATAAAGCTCCTAGAGAATCATCAAATCATACTATCCCTTAGCTTAGGGGTTCAAATTCCGGGGCTTGGACGTATTTTCCGGTCATACCGCGCCATCATTCGGTAGTTCCCACGCAGTGCCAGATCTACCCATGTGACTTCCATAGCCCTGGCAGCACAAGCTTCATTAATGTCACTATCCGAATAAATTGGGTCCCAGCGGCCATGAGCACGCTCTCACACTAAAGCCGCCTAGACGCATTCTTGGCGGTAAAGCTCAGTTAACTCGGCCACATCTTTTTATTAGGGTATCTCACTATTCTTTTTTATACTTCACAACTTCACAACTTCAGAAGTTGTGATATAGTGTCTGAACTGGGAGATGAAATGAAGAGACAGGTACCAAAAACACATCAAGCCTTGGAATGGGTGGGGAAGGGTATGACTGCTGCTCAAGCAGCCAGAAAGATGCAAATTTCAGAATCCAGTGTGTATGCCGCCCTTAGAAAGACAAAGGCGAAAGAAGTGGGTTGTTGTCCAACGTGTGGTCACAAAATAAGGAACTAAGATGAAAAAGACTCTATTAGCAGCCGTTACGATCTCTGTTGCTGCATTCGCTTATGCGAATACATCGCCGTCAGATTCTTCTGAGTTGATTAATCAGCAGTGCAAGATTTCTGCTGAAGCGGTATCCACATTGAAAGGTTTGCGTTATGGCAATACTTCAATCCGGAAAGATGTCTCTACGTTAATTAATTCCAGCTTAAAGACACCAGAAAATCGAGATCTTGCGCAAAAGACTCTGAATCTGATGGTGGACGATAAAGTCACTGATATTAGAAGTTTAGAAGGTAAGTACTGCTCCTAAGGGCTCAGTTCAGTTAGTCTAAATTGGCGCACAACGCAGAATGTCCTGATTGCGGGAATATGCGGGCATTGTTTGATCAGTGTCCGCATTGTGGTTCTGTCAATCTGCCTATCTTGAGCTCGGATACGATTGAGCTCAACATCAAGCAAGACGGCCCATATGTTGATGAGGCTTTGGATCGACTGACGGATTATTTACGCAAATCCTTAGAGTTGGGCATCAAAGCGATTGTGTTGATTCATGGGTATGGATCGAGCGGCGAGGGTGGTCGCATCAAGTGGGCGATTCACAATGCGTTGGAGAATAACCGCTACTCAGACCGAGTTGATGAATACCATTATGGCGAAGATGTCGCCTTTGGCAGCCAGTCCTATCATGCCTTGCTTAAGCGCCGACCTGGTCTGAAGCGATATCTCAAGCGCTTTAAGGAAGGTAATGCCGGAATGACTGTTCTATTGTTAGGAAATCAGGTCAGAAGTGCTTAGAATAGGGTTGTACATGCAATAGATGCCTTAACTACTGGGAATAACTATGACCGCTAAGAAACTCGACCATCCTGCCTTACACGAAGATAAGCAGACTGGAGCAGAAAGCTTGATTGGTGAATTCAAAGCCCTGATGGCTGATGCTGAAGCTTTAATCAAGGCAACCGAAGACCATCCAGGGGCTGCAATAAGTACTATCCGCAATAAAGCTCTAGAAACGCTAGCTGACGCTAAAGAAAGTCTTTCGGGTGTCGAAGGAAAGCTACTTGATAAAGCGAAGGTTGCGGCTGAAGGCGCAGATGATTTCGTGCATCGCAATCCTTGGGAAGCTGTGGGTGTTGCGGCTGGTTTAGGTTTGTTGATTGGCTTATTTATTGGACGCCGCTAGAACCTTATGTCTCAAGAAAACTTACTTTCCTCCATTAAGGGCCTCGCATCTACTGGGGCTTCCATTGCGCAAACCCGCTTAGAACTTTTATCAGTAGATGTACAAATTGCCAGAAGTAAATTCATTAGCTTGCTGCTCATGATGATTAGTGCCTTATTCTTCCTATTCTTTGGCTTAGTTATGCTGGCGTTGCTAATAGTGATTTATAGCTGGGAGACTGACCGAATGCTAGCCTTAGGTTTATTGACTGGCGCTTTTTTATCGGTTGGCCTGATCCTAGCGGCGCTGATTATCCAATCGCTGCGCAAGATGCCAAGATTATTCGAGGCTTCTATTGCTGAGTTAGCAAAAGATCGCGAAGCCCTATCTAAATGAGTGCGCGTTTAAAAGCTTTAGAGCATCGCCAATACGAATTGCAGAGTCAGGCACATCGTGAGCGTCAAGATTTTGCTGAGCATTTTGAGGCTTGGGAAAAGCCACTCTCCTGGGCCGATAAGGGGGTTGATGCTGTTAACTTCTTGAAGAGCAACCCTTTTCTATGGACTAGTGCATTTGCAGCGCTTGCGCATTACAAGCCTAAGCTTGCAAGCAAGGCCCTTGCTGTCGGTTGGGGTGCCATGAAAATAGTTAAGAGCGCCAAAAAGCTAATTTAGTTTCTAGCTTTTTAATACCGACTTATGGCCAATGCCTGCTTGACTCAAGAGCTCGCTGCCATTTAGGAAGGTAATTTCTAATAAGGTAATTGCGCCAGAGACCTCAAAACCTGCACCACGAATTAATTTATCAGCAGCAACCAAGGTTCCGCCAGTGGCTAGAACGTCATCAAGCAGTAATACTTTGGCATCCTTAGGCAGGGTGGATTGTTGAATTTCTAAAGCATCATTGCCATATTCCAGTCCATATGCTTCCTGATGGCTGGCCAAGGGGAGTTTATTGGGCTTTCTGGCTAGTGCTAAACCTTTGTGTGCATGGTGGGCTAGAGCGGATCCAAAGATAAAGCCGCGGGATTCAATGGCTAAAATATGGGTGTAATCAAATTGCTGAGCAATCTGATCTAGCTGATGAATGGCCTCTTTAAAGGCGGCTGGATTGGCTAGCAAGGGAGAAATATCCCTAAAAAGAATGCCGGGTTTTGGAAAGTCAGGAACTCCGGGTAGATAATCTAATAAATTCATCACCAACCAATATGAAAACAGAACTACTGATTATTACCGCATTAGAGTCCGAGCTCAAGCGTGAAGCGTTACCAAGCGGCGTCGAAATAGTCTATTCAGGGGTTGGCAAAATTAATGCCGCTATGACTAGCATCAAAGCTATTCATCAATACTCGCCAAAGCGAATCCTTAACTTTGGAACTGCCGGAAAAATCAAGTCAGAACTGCATGGCCTGCTAGAAATTGGTAAGGTTATTCAACGCGACATGGATGCCGAGCCATTAGCACCTCGCGGCAGCACGCCTTTTTGCAGTAGACCGCAAGAATATGTATCTACCGGGCAATTTTTATGTGGATCTGGGGATAGCTTTGTGACGGCATTTGATCCTTGGTTACATAGTCAAGGTGTTGATGTTGTCGATATGGAGTTATTCGCAATTGCTGCAATCGCACATGAACACCACATCCCATGGCAATCATTTAAATACATTACCGATGAGGCTAATGAGAATTCAGGCGATGATTGGCAGTCTAAAGTCCATCTTGGCCAAGAGCTTTTCCTGGAGCAAATCAAGGACATATTGCGTAACTAGTTTTGGTGGCATTATGGAGCTATTCATTCCTGTCTTTAGCTAGTGTCAATCTGCTAAAGCATTCCAAAGGGCTAATTAGTGAGCATTGCAACTGCACCTGCTAGTGAGTCTTGGAGCGATAAGCGCTGGCTCTGGTTGTTGAGCCCAACAATACCATTTGCGTTTACTGCCTCTATCTTGGCGTTCTCATTGACAGGGCAGTGGCTTTATTTACTTTTTGCCCCGGCCATTATTCATATTGCCATCCCTATCTTGGATCTCACATTTGGTGAAGACTTTAGTAATCCACCAGAATCTGCTGTTGAGAGCTTAAATAAAGATTTCTTTTATCGCGCATTGGTATGGCTATATGTCCCGTTTCAACTGATTGGAACGGTTTACGGAGCATGGCTAGCGGCGACTCAATCTTTGGATTGGTATGCCTACATTGCCTTAGTGTTTACAGTGGGATCAACTAACGGTATTGGTATTGGAACTGCCCATGAGTTAGGGCATAAGCAAGAGTCTGTAGATCGTTGGCTGTCTAAATTGGCGCTAGCCTCAAGCATGTATGGGCACTTCTTTGTAGAGCATAACCGTGGCCATCACAAGCGGGTAGCAACACCCGAGGATCCTGCTAGTGCACGCATGGGGGAAAGTTTTTGGGCATTTCTGCCACGTACAGTTTTAGGTAGCCTGATATCTGCGTGGGACCTCGAACGCGAGCGCTTAAAAAGAAAAGGTAAGGGTGTCTGGAGTCTTCAGAATGAAAATCTCCAAGCTTGGTCACTCACCATCCTTTTGTATGGCGCATTGATTATCTGGCTAGGATGGCCAGCACTCATTTTTCTTGTACTTCAGGGGGTCTACGCCGCTTCGATGTTAGAAGTTGTGAACTACGTAGAGCACTATGGACTGCTACGTCAAAAGGATCAACATGGAGAATATGTTCGATGCGCTCCAGAGCATTCTTGGAACAGCAATCACATCGTGGGTAATATATTGTTGTATCACCTGCAACGCCATTCAGATCATCATGCGCATCCAACCCGGCGCTATCAAGCATTGCGTCATTTTGGAGAGGCTCCTCAATTGCCTGGTGGTTATGCATCCATGATTACTTTGGCGTATTTTTCACCCCTCTGGTTTGCCTTAATGGACAGGCGGGTGGTACGACATTACGCTGGGGATATGAGCAAAATCAATATACAACCCTCAGCTAGATCAAAGCTCTTGACTCGCTGGAGTCATCAGTAATGCAGCCTCAACTAGTTGACTACATCGTCATAGGCGGAGGATCTGCTGGCAGTGTAATGGCTGGGCGCCTCAGCGAGGATGCTGGCACTAGTATTGCATTACTTGAGGCTGGCGGTAAGGGTGATAGCTGGGTCGTAAACACACCTGCGGCGGCAGTTGCAATGTTGCCAACTTCAATCAATAACTATGCCTTTCAGACAGTGCCTCAGAAGGGCTTAAATGGCCGCAGAGGATATCAACCCAGAGGCAAATGCTTGGGCGGCTCTTCGGCGATTAATGCCATGATTTACACCAGAGGTCATCGTTCCGATTACGACCACTGGGCAGCTCTTGGAAATTCAGGCTGGTCATACGATGAACTATTGCCTTACTTTAAGAAGAGTGAAAACAACACCACAATCAAGAATTCATTTCACGGCAATGATGGTCCACTAGCCGTATCGAATCTGCAGTCACACAATCCTTTTCAGAAAATCTATTTAAATGCAGCTCAGGAAGCTGGTTTCCCGGTAACGGAAGACTTTAATGGTGCCGAGCAAGAGGGGTTAGGGATTTATCAAGTTACCCATAAAAATGGCGAGCGTTGGAGCGCAGCGCGCGGCTATTTACATCCGCATATGGGTAAAAGATCGAATCTGAATGTGCAAACCGGCGTTCAGGTTGAGCGTATTTTATTTGAAGGTAAGCGCGCAGTGGGTGTGAGCTATACCCAAGGCGGTAAGCAGCTCATCATGCGCGCCAATAAGGAAGTCATTCTGTGTGCGGGCGCCTTCCATTCTCCGCAACTGCTCATGGTTTCTGGAATAGGCCCTAAGGATCAGTTAAGCCAATTTGGAATACCGCTAATTCACGAACTGCCGGGGGTTGGTCAAAACTTACAAGACCATCCAGATTTTATCTTTGGATATTCTGCAGATAGTCTTGATCTGATCGGCGTTTCTTTAGGTGGTACCGCTAGGTTAACTAGTGAAATTATCAAGTATGTTCGTTCGCGCGAAGGGATGATTGCCACTAACTTTGCAGAAGCTGGCGGATTTCTGAAAACTGATCCGAGTTTAGAAGCGCCTGACGTGCAATTGCATTTTGTTGTGAGTTTAGTTGAGGATCATGCCCGCAAATTGCATATGGCGCATGGCTACTCATGCCATGTTTGTGTGCTCAGGCCAAAGAGTCGCGGTCAGGTGACATTAGCAAGCGCCAATATGAAAGTTGCACCTCTAATTGATCCGGGTTTCTTGGCTGAGGAAGAAGATTTAGAAATCCTAGTTAAGGGCTATAAGCTAACAAAACAGTTAATGGATGCTCCCGCATTTACCAAGATACGCAAGAAGGATGTCTTTACTCCCAATGTAAAAACAGACGATGACATTCGGAAGGTTATTCGGGAAAGGGCTGATACTGTCTATCACCCAGTCGGTACCTGCAAAATGGGTCACGATGCAATGGCAGTGGTGGATTCAACTCTCAAAGTGCACGGCATCGATGGGCTAAGAGTGGTTGATGGATCCATCATGCCGACCCTAATCGGCGGCAATACAAATGCCCCCATCATTGCAATTGCTGAAAAAGCAGTAGATCTTATTCGGACAGGGCGCTAATCTAGCCCCTCGAAATTAGGGGCACGCTTTTCTAGGAAGGAGCTTAAAGCCTCTTTGGCTGCTGGACCATGAAGCCGATCAATGAAAAGTTGACCTTCGATATCAATTTGATCGAGCACTGCAGTTTTAAGAGCACCCTCTTTTAATAAAGATTTGGTGCGTAATACAGACCCTGAGGATAGGGAGGTTATTTTTTTGGCTTGCTGCTCTGCATACGGTAACGCTGATGGCTCTGCAATCACTTTATTTACAAAACCCATTTTCTGGGCATCATCAGCGCTGATAGGTTCTCCAAAAAGCAAGATCTCCGAAGCGCGTTGATGACCAACGAGACGGGGCAGTAATAAAGAAACAGCACCTTCCGGAACCAATCCTAAAGAGACGAAAGGAAAGATAAAGCGAGCATCCTTTTGTGCATATACCAAATCACAGTGAAACAGCAGTGTTGCACCTATACCAACGGCAACCCCATCAACTGCAGCAATCAAGGGTTTTGTCAGGCCTCCAAGTGCCTTTAATAAGTTAATGGGTGGCGCATCCTCGTGGGTAATTGGGGATTGCATGAAATCAGCAATATCATTTCCGGCGGAGAAGGCATTGCCAGCCCCGGATATCAGCATTACCTTTACTTGGGGGTTTTGATCCCCATCACAGAGTATTTGTGTAAGCTCACGATACATTGCATTGGTAAATGCATTCTTTTTCTCAGGACGGTTCAGTAATATCTTCAGAACGCCATCTGCTAAATGATGATTAATCATGATGGCTATACGTTGCCTTTGAGTACATTCATTTTGGTTTGATCATATTCAGAGCGCAAACGCGCTACGAGCTGTGCAGTAGGGGCAATTGCCTTCACTGCGCCAATGCCTTGACCACATCCCCAGATATCCTTCCAAGCCTTTTGGGCTGCGCCACCAAAATTCATTTTGCTCGGATCGCTCTCTGGAAGATTATTAGGATCTAATCCTGCATTACGAATGGATGGTGCTAAATAGTTACCAGATACACCGGTAAATAGATTGCTTAAAACAATATCATCTGAGTTGCAATCGACTACCGCTTGCTTGTAGGCATCGCTCGCACGAGCTTCCTCAGTTGCAATGAATGCGGAACCAATGTAGGCATAGTCAGCACCCATGGCCTGTGCAGCCAAAACTGCCCCTCCTGTAGCAATCGAGCCGCTCAGTACCAGCGGGCCCTTGAACCACTCCCGAATTTCCTGAATCAAGGCAAAGGGGCTTTTAATGCCAGCATGTCCACCAGCACCTGCTGCAACAGCAATTAAGCCATCAGCACCTTTTTCAACGGCTTTCTTAGCAAAGGTGTTATTGATGATGTCATGCAACACAATGCCACCATAACTATGGGCAGCAGTATTAATTTCCTCGCGTGCTCCTAGAGAGGTGATGATGATGGGTACCTTGTACTTAACACAGAGAGCCATGTCATGTTCAAGACGATCATTGCTCTTATGCACAATTTGATTTATAGCAAAAGGGGCAGCAGGCTTCTCCGGGTGCTCTTTGTTATAAGTCTCCAAGGCAGTTGTAATTTCAATCAACCATTCTTCAAGCTGTTCGGCTGGCCTGGCATTGAGGGCGGGCATAGAACCAATCACACCCGCTTTGCATTGTGCAATCACTAGCTTGGGATTGCTGATAATAAAAAGTGGAGCTGCAATGACGGGCAAATTACCATCCGCCAAATGATTGCGTAGAACTTCTGGAAGAGGTTGATTGCTCATATTGTGTATTTAAGTGGTGTGTAGATTACTGCTCAGCTTTGTACCAAACTTGGGTACGACCTAGTAGTGGAACGCCAATATAGCCGCGCACATCCATTTTCTTGCCATCTTCAGTCGTGACTTTGACGCGATAGATTTCACCTTCTTCAGGATCCAGAATTTTGCCATCTGACCAAGCTCCAGGCTTATCTCTTTTGAGATCGGTCATGATTTTCATACCAAGGATGGGTTTATCTTTCCGATCATCTTTGCACAGTGTGCAGTACACCAAAGGTTTTTCATTGGCCTTGGGAAATGTTTTGATAATGGTTCCCTCAAGTTTGCCGTTTACTTCATCAATCTTGATTAGTGAAGAGGGCTCATTGGTTTTGTCATCAATCGTTTTCCAAACGCCAATTGCTGGATCGGTAGCTTGAGCATATGCGTTACTAGCAACTAGACCAAAAAAGCAGGCTGCTAGGATAATTTGTTTTTTAGACATTCTGAAGTCTCCAGGTTTTGAAGTAGTCAAATTAACAGCGTTCAAATATTCCAGCAGCGCCCATACCTGTGCCAACGCACATAGTGACCATAGCGTGCTTAAGATTGCGCCGTTGCATGGCATGAATTGCTGTCGCAGCTCTAATTGCGCCAGTTGCACCCAATGGGTGTCCAAGAGCAATAGCGCTACCCAGAGGGTTAACCTTGCTTTGATCTAGGCCTAGGTCACGAATAACTGCTAATGACTGGGCTGCAAACGCCTCATTTAATTCGATCCAATCTAAATCCTGCAAATTGAGTCCTGCCAGTTTTAATGCGGCTGGAATAGCTTCTTTTGGCCCAATTCCCATAATTTCGGGTGGAACACCTTTTACTGCAAAACTCACAAAACGCGCCAAAGGGGTGAGACCAAAGGTCTTGATCGCTTTTTCACTGGCCAAGATGAGTGCACCGACACCATCGGAAGTTTGTGAGCTATTGCCAGCAGTAACGCTACCTCTAGCGGCGAATGGTGATTTGAGTTTAGCTAAGCCTTCAAGTGAAGTATCAATACGTGGGCCTTCATCTTTAGAAAATTCACGCCATTGCACATCCACTTGACCTTTATCGAGATTCATCAAGCGATGAGCTACCTTGACTGGAAAAATTTCAGAATTAAATTCACCAGCAGCTTGTGCTGCCATAGCCTTTTGATGTGAATGAAATGC
>CANBSM010000012.1 GCA_947372155.1 Burkholderiaceae bacterium | reverse complement strand
ACCGGAGGCATGGGGGATATTCTGACGGGAAGTATTGCCGCAATCGCTGCTCAAGGAATACGCCATCAATTGGATCTATGGCAAGCCACCGCTATTGCAGTTGAGTTGCACGCCAGCGCAGCAGATAGCTTAGTGAGCAAAGGGATTGGCCCGATTGGCCTAACACCCTCCGAAACTATTTTGGAAATGCGAGCGCTACTTAATAAGCTGTTATAAATCGTTATGCATTCAGTAAGCGCAGCACATCATCACCAACGATACCTGTATGGCATTTTGATGGCCGGGGTAGGATCTATGCTGTTTTCGGGCAAAGCGATTTTAGTAAAGCTTGCCTTTGGTTATGGTGCCAATGCAGAAACTCTTCTAGCCTTACGCATGCTTATGGCTCTCCCTTTATTTTGGGGGATTTTTTGGTGGGAGTCCCGCCGCAAAGCAATGAGCCCCATCACCTGGCTTGATCGCGGAAAGTTATTTTTCCTAGGATTCTTAGGTTACTTTTTATCAAGTTATATCGATTTTCTGGGACTTCAATACATATCGGTTGGTCTTGAGAGAATTGTTCTTTATCTCACACCCACGATTGTTTTATTAATCTCTTATTTTGTTTTAAAGAAACCAGTATCTCAACTACAGTGGTTCTCTCTCATCGTTGGCTACATTGGGGTTTTCATTGTCTTTATCCAAGATGCAAGCTCCACCGGCATTAGCGCTTGGTTTGGTATGGCCCTTGTATTTGGAAGCGCCTGTTCCTATGCAGCCTATATGATTGGCGCCGGCGAGATGGTTCAACGTATTGGTAGCGTGCGCTTAGTTGTATACGCTAGCTCAGCCTCTGCGATTTTGAGCATAGTGCAGTCGACTATCCACAACCCGCTAGCCATATTTGAACAAGCCCTACCCATTTACTGGTTTAGCTTACTCAATGCAAGTGTGTGCACCGTGATCCCAATGCTGCTGATTATGATTGCCATCAATCGCATCGGGTCCCCGCTAGTAGCTCAAGCCGGAATACTTGGCCCTGTCTCCACTATCTTTATGGGATACCTTATTCTCGCGGAGCCTATTACCTGGATACAAATTAGCGGCATGACTTTGGTTATGGCGGCGATGTGGCTACTTGTACGAAACGATGCTCCAACAAAAAAGTCACCAGACCCCAAAAGGTCTGATGACTTAGATGCTGCAGAACCCCTCAACTAAAAGGGATTGATCTCTATTTCTTACTGAGCTGCAGCGTCAGCTGCTGCTTTAGATTTCTTTTTAGATTTCTTTTTCGCTTTTTTCTCAGCCTTCTTTTCTTTCTTCGCCTGTTTCTTAGCTTTCTTCTCAGCAGACTTCTCAGCCGGCGTAGCAGCAGGCGCGGCCACTGGGGCAGCGGCAGGTGCAGCCACTGGAGCAGGTGCAGGAGCTGGATCGGCAGCCATCACAGAGACAGGTGTAATACCAATAGCAGCAGAAATAAGGAATGCTAGGCTCAAGCGCGCGATACGAGAAATCATGTAATTCTCCAAGAGAGTTTGTGGATAATTTAATAATACTCAAAAATTTGACATAAATGCTTCATTTTCAAAAGGTTGCTCATGAATGACTTTCCGAACGACATTTTTACTGAGCCCCAAGGTTACTCGGTTAATACCCTAGAGGAGCTTGGGCCCCTGACTGGCATGGCTGGGATCTGGGAAGGTATGCGTGGCTTGGACGTCAAACCTAAAGCCGAGGGACCTAAGAAGCAGGCATATGTGGAGAGAATTGAGCTTCAGCCCATTGACCCCCAAACCAATGGTCCGCAATTGTTTTATGGCTTGAGATATCACACCCATATCACCAAACCTGATCAAGTAAAGACCTATCATGACCAAGTTGGGTACTGGCTATGGGAGCCCGCAACAAGCAGTGTGATCCACACGCTCAGCATACCGCGCGGCATGATTACGATGGCAGCAGGTCATGCTGCCCCAGATGCAAGGCAATTCGAGCTTTACGCAAAAGAGGGAGATCGTTGCGCCGGCATCTCATCTAACCCGTTTTTAGATTACGCATTCAGAACAGTAGAGTTTCGTATTCAGGTTTCTATTCATGATGATGGCACTTGGTCTTATGAGCAAGACACCGTTATGAAGATCAAAGATCAGGCAGAGCTATTCCATCACGTGGATAACAACACCCTGCATAAGATTGGCGAAGCTACGCCAAATCCCCTAGCCAGATAACTCGCTTGATGATTTGGATTGAATGGCAGCAGATGCAATAAAGGCCATCAATTGATGGCCTTTATTTTTAATGCTCAACTACCCTACTCATTATGCTGGCTGAGCTTCAGCCTCAGTAATTTTTTCTAATGCAGTAGCAAGATGGCCAACAGTGCGATCAACATGGGTTAATTTTTCCAAGCCGAACAATCCAAGACGGAAGGTGCGGAAATCAGGGCGCTCATCACACTGCAAAGGAACACCTGCGGCGGTTTGCAAACCCAAGGCAATGAACTTCTTGCCAGATTGAATATCTGGATCTTTAGTGAAGCTCACGATAACACCCGGGGATTGATAGCCTTTAGCTGCCACTGAAGGGTAACCCTTGGATACCAAGAGATCGCGGACTTTGGTACCCAATTCAATTTGCTTCGCTTTCAGAGCTGCAAAACCAAGTGACTGGGTTTCTTTCATCACATTACGCAAAATCTTCAAAGCATCGGTAGGCATAGTGGTGTGATACACGTGACCACCTTTTTCGTAGGCCTCCATGATCTGCAACCATTTTTTCAAGTCCATAGAGAAGCTGGTGCTTTGAGTTGAATCAATACGCTCACGACCTCTCTCACCCAGCGCAATCAAGGCGCAACATGGTGAACTACTCCAACCTTTTTGCGGCGCTGAAATCAACACATCAACATTGCATGCCTTCATATCAACCCACATTGCACCAGAAGCAATGCAGTCCAATACAAAAATACCGTCAACAGAGCGAACAGCTTCGCCAACAGCCTTGATGTAATCATCAGGAAGGATGATGCCAGCCGAAGTTTCAACATGCGGCGCAAAGACAACCGCAGGCTTTTCTTTCTTAATAAATGCAACGACTTCTTCAATCGGAGCAGGCTCAAAAGCGCCTTGAGCTGAGTTATCTACTTGTCGACCTTTTAAAATGGAAATATCTTTGAAAGAGCTATCCAAATCAAAAATTTGCGTCCAGCGATAACTAAACCAACCGTTGCGCAAGACAAGGGATTTCTTATTATTGGCAAATTGACGGGCTACTGCCTCCATACCAAAAGTGCCGCTACCGGGAACGATGACAGCAGAGCTAGCGTTATAAGCATCCTTAAGAACGCTAGAAATATCGACCATCACACGCTTGAACTCTTCAGACATGTGATTTAAAGAGCGGTCGGTATAGACAACCGAGAACTCCAATAAACCATCTGGATCAACATTGGGGAGTAAGCCTGGCATAGTAATTTCCTAGGGGTTTCAGTGATTAGCCCTAAATGATACCGATTTCAGTATTTATTGCACTGCAACCTTGTTGTCTTTCATCAATTTCGCCCATTTTGACTGATCCAGGCGTAAAAAAGCAGCAAATTCCTCAGCGCTACCGCTGGCAGGGTCACTCCCCCGCTCCAGCATAGCCTTACGTACCCTCTCCTGACCCAAGACAAAATTCACGGTCTGATTCATTTTTTGCACGGTCGCCTTAGGCGTATTAGCGGGCGCAAATAAACCAAACCAACCGACTGCGCTATAGGCAGGCAAACCTGATTCTGCAACCGTTGGCATATTGGGCAACGCCTCTGAACGCTTAGCGCCCGTTTGCGCCAAGGCCAACAATTTGCCTGATTCAATTTGCGGCATCACCGTTTGAGCAGGGGCGAACATCAAATCAATATGTCCCGCCAATAAATCTGTTAACGCCTGCCCTGTTCCTTTATATGGAACATGCAGCAATGTCACACCCGCCATCGAAGCAAATAATTCCCCCGCTAAGTGCGATGCAGATCCAGGACCGGATGAGCCGTACCGCACCTTCCCAGGGTTCGCCTTTGCATAAGCAATCAATGCTTTAACGGAATTGATATTTAAAGCAGGATTGACTGTCACTACATAGGGAGATGCAGATACCAAAGCAACCGGCGAAAACTGCGCAATATTTTTTTCTGTAACAGCAGCAGTAGAACCCATTAATAAGGTGTAACCGTCCGCAGGAGATTGTGCAACCAAGTCAGCGCCAATCAAACCACTTGCGCCAGGACGGTTTTCAATAACAATGGATTGTTTCCACAAATCTCCAACCGTCGGGGCAATCAAACGAATTAAAGTATCTGCGCCACCGCCAGGTGGAAACGGTACGATGACCTTAATCGACTTGGATGGATAAACATCGGCCGCATTGGCAATTGATGGCAAAAAGGCCATACAACACAGCAAGATCAAGACCCACCGCAGAAATCGCTTCATCATTCTTACTCAATGATAGTAGTGCGTAAGGTAGAAATGCCATCGATGGCACACTCCACTACATCGCCAGGTTTTAGATACAAGTCTTCAGCATTTTCTTTGCCAACAGCAACGCCTCCAGGCGCACCAGTAGAAAACATATCCCCCGCTTCAATCGGAATGAAACGAGAGAAGTGCTCCAAGATATCCGAGATCTTCCAAATCTGATCAACCGTATTAACGCGCATACGCTCTTGACCATTTACAGAGCAGGTCATCCACAAGTCATACACATCCGGAATTTCATCAATAGTGACAATCTCGGGACCTAAAGGACCAAAGCCTGGAATATTCTTACCCGTCCAAAAGCGCGACCCCGATGCCACTTCGCGCAATTGCAAATCACGGCATGTCAAATCATTCAGGATGGTAACGCCGGCAACATAATCCATTGCCTCTGCCTTTTTTACTCCCAAAGCCCTTTTACCGATGACAAATACCAACTCAGGCTCGTAATCCAAGCGGGTAATCCCATTGGGGCGCACTACTTTTGCCTCATGACCAGATAAACAAGAGTTCAACTTAATGAATGAAGTTGGCTCCTGAGGAATTTCTTTAATCAAGTTTGTGCGCTTAAGCTCTTCCAAGTGCTTGCGATAGTTTTTTCCAACGCAAAGGAACTTTTCAGCATCCGTAATCGGCGGCAAATAGGTAATCATTTTTGGGCTAATGAATAAAGATGAGTAATCACCTGAAGCAGCCACCCAGGATTTGGCTTGCTCCATCACCCCGCTTCCGGCGCGCAGAAAGGATTTCATGTCACCTGGAAAATCTGCAATTCCAAGCTTCTTCGCAACATCCGCAAACGGCAGAATGTGATCGCCAGAAGAATTTGGTAGGCGAGCTCCAATTTCTGGATAGTTTGAGCCAGTGCGAGTGAAGGTAATTAGTCTCATTTTTCTTTCTTCTTTTTTGTTTTATTTTCTATTGTTACTACCGTTTTATTGCTGGTGAGTTATTAGTCTGCGCCAAATTGCAAATGGTTTTTCTGACGCTTTTCGATCGAGTTCTTTAACAAGGCGGCGATCCTATAAAAGCCATGTGCGAATTTACCGTAAGGCATTGTCAAAAATAAACCCATCACAAAGCCCAGATGAATGACCAGCCATATCGACATTGACACTGTATCTCGATATGCCAATAATCCAAGACCAGAAATGCTAATTAACAGGAGCAGTACGATGAAAGCCCTATCCATTGGCTTTTGTGTTTGATCTCCGTGCGCCGGATCTCTTTGATAATTTAAGTACAGCAAACCTATCGGCCCAATAAGCAGGCCCAGTCCACCAAGCGTACCAAGAATTACCGGGAGGCTATTGAGTGCATAAGGAGCATGCAGATCCAGGAGATAGTGATAAATCGTGGCAACACTCGTTGCCGCAAAGCACAACATGAAGCCGTAAAAAGTGAAGTGATGAAAACGTTTGCGCCATAGTGAGAACTCATCATCCGCATTATTGCAACCATCTCCATGCCCTCCCCCAAGATATTTGAGAGTCAGCGCATCATGAGCAGCTTCAGCAACTGCAATACCTGAGGCTTTTCCTGGAGTAATCTCACGCCAAAAACGAGTCAGGCCAACTGCCATCGCAACAATTGAAAAAGTAAATACTATGCCGAAGATCATGACTAAAGTGTTATGCGGAAAAACAGCGTAGAAGTTTCCATTGAGCACGCCACCAAAAAATTTCCCATTCAGTGCAAGCGCAAGGAAAAGGAAAACCATCACAGAAACTGAGGCGCTCAGTGCTACAGCAATACCATTGATCTTGTATAGCTCACCCATCATGCGGGGCCACGCAAAGTTTATATAAGTCTCTTTGCGCAACTGAGCCATAGCCATTGGAATATTGACGCCAAATTCATGTGGAGGTGCATATTGGCAAGCATGCAAGCACGCACCACAGTTATGGCATAGATTGGCTAAATAATGAACAACACTTGGAGTGAACTCAATACGACGGGTCATTGCCGGAAATACCGCACAGAATCCCTCGCAATAGCGACAGGCATTACAAATTTGGAGCATACGATCCGCTTCTGACTCTGGTGTTCCCATCGCCAAATCACTTGCTTCTCGTATTAGCGCATTAAGTTGCTGCATGTTCAGCCTTTAGAGATTGATTTTTTAATGCCTTGGCAGCTTGCGTTCCTGCGATGCGACCAAAGACAGTGCCAATAGCCATACCAATACCAGCTGCATATCCCTTACCCAAGACATTACCCGCCATCATCTCTCCGGCAACAAATAAGTTTGAACTGGGTACACCATTAAAACGAACGGCAGCAGTCTCATCCGTCTTCAGACCCAAATAGGTAAAAGTCACACCCGGGCGAAGGGTGTAGCCATAAAAAGGCCCCTTATCTATAGGCAAAGCCCAATGTGTTTTAGCAGGCTCCAAATCTTCGGTATGACAATCATCCAAGATGGTGTGATCGAACGTACCAACCCTGCAAGCAGCGTTATAAGTCCTCACAGTTTCCTGGAGTGCCTTGGGATCTAATCCTAATTTGCCGGCTAACTCAACTAATGTGTCGGCTTTTTCTCCCGGAAATACAGGCGGCATAAAGCGGCCCAATACTTTAGAGTCAATAATGGAGTATCCAATTTGACCAGGTTGCTGAGCAACCAACCTACCCCAAAATGCATAACGTTTTGGCCAGAAATCTTCGCCTTCATCAGAAAAGCGTTGGGCATTTTTATTGACCACAATGCCAAAGGAAACTGCATCAATACGAGTACAGATACCACCATCGTATAAAGGTGCTCGGGCATCTACGGCAACCATATGAGCTTGGGTGGGATCACTCACTGAATCAGCCCCAAGAGCGATCAACTGCTTTAGTAAAACACCGTTGTTATATCTAGTGCCGCGAATTAAAAAATTATCCGCAGGAGATTCGCCATATTCATTGATGCCCCAAGCTTCTTTGAGCCATTCGCGATTAGACTCAAAACCACCGGCAGCTAAAACGCAAGTCTTAGCCTCAATGCGCTCTTGACCAATATAAGCGGCAATAAATTTTCCATCGCGGATCTCCACTGAGGAGACAGGAGATTCATATCGAATTTGTACGCCTAAGTTTTCTGCACTGCGATAGTAGGCATTCACCAATGCTTTGCCGCCACCCATAAAAAATGCATTGGTCCGTGAGAGATTGAGAGTGCCTGACAAAGGCGGCTGAAAATGGACTCCATGATGGCGCATCCAATCTCGACATTGAGAGGAGGCGCGTATCACCAATCTTGCCAAAAATTCATCCGTGATACCGCTAGTTACCTTCAAAACATCTTGCCAATACTCTTCTTCGGAATAGGATTCGAGCATGACATCCTGAGGCTCGTCATGCATTGCACGAATATTACGAGTATGCGAAGAATTACCGCCGCGCCACACTTTGGGGGCAGCCTCAAGCAGTAAAACGCTGGCGCCCGCTTCCCTCGCCATGAGGGCAGCACAAAGGGCGGCATTACCGCCACCAATCACCAAGACATCAACCATGGCTCAGACTTCGATAGAAAAGTAAATACTTTACTGTTTTTTTGGCCTTTTTACCTAGACACAGGTCAAGCACTGGTCGAGATTCTTCGGCTTGAGGAAATCCAGATACCAGCAACAATCAAGGCAAATGCCATGCCATGGAATAACTGGGGAGGCTCGCCCAACATAGCTGCAGACAAGATAGCAGTAAAAAGGGGAATAAAGTTAGCAAAGAAGGCTGCCACTGTTGGGCCCGCCCCATTTACACCCATTCCCCAGCAACGATAAGCAATCAGTGAAGGGCCGACAGCAACAAACAAAATGAGTGAAGCGGTCCATAGATTCAGGTCAAGATACGCATATCCAGCGGCGATTTCAAAGCCATCAAAAAATCCAGTCCACAGCACGCCAAGTAAAACCTGAGCCATTAAAAAATCAGCCCATGGCCATTGTCTTTCGGTACTCGTTCCCGGGCGGCTCAACATCCAGCTATAAAAGGCCCAGAGTATGGTTGCCAACATGATGAGTAAATCGCCAATTACCATCTGCATGGAAAGCAATGTAGCAAGCTCACCTCTTGTAAGCACAATCGCAACGCCAAGCAGCGATATGAGTGCACCAATCAACTGGAGCATATTTGGCTTGGTTTGATAAAACACCGCGCCGATAAAGAGCATCCAAATTGGCATACTGGCACCAATCAAGGTAACGTTGATAGCCGTTGAAGTTTGTAAGGCAAGGTATAAGAGAACGTTATAGCTACCCACTCCAAAAAGAGCCAATAACAAGAAACGCTTCTTGTTCTGCCATAAAGCACTTTCTGGTTTAAATACACGCCAACCGAAGGGTAACAAAAGTAAGGCAGCCAAACCCCAACGAACTGCACTCAAAGTAATTGGCGAAACACTTCCTACCAATAGACGCCCTACAATGGCATTTCCAGCCCATAAGGCTGTCGCGATCAATAGATATGCTGCAGTAGCGAAAGTAAGTTTTGGCATGCAATTGTTGGCAGGTGGGTGCTCAGTGGGGGCACCATTAATAGGGATACCCTAGCATTGTAGAAACAAATCCTCGGTATTGCTAAGATATAGCTTAATTAGACAAGGATCCACTGTGCCAATCATCACCAATATCGAAGACCTACGGGTTCTCCACCAAAAACGCACCCCTAAGATGTTCTATGACTATGCAGACTCTGGGTCTTGGACTGAGTCCACTTATCGTGCGAATGAATCTGATTTTCAGAAAATCAAACTACGCCAGCGTGTAGCGGTCAATATGACTAATCGCACCACCAAAACAACTATGGTGGGTGAAGAAGTGGCAATGCCTGTAGCGTTGGCGCCGACAGGCTTAACCGGCATGCAACATGCTGATGGAGAAATTCTGGCGGCAAAGGCGGCTGAAAAGTTTGGCGTCCCCTTCTGCTTATCAACAATGAGCATTTGCTCAATTGAAGATGTTGCAGAACGAACTACTAAACCATTTTGGTTTCAGCTCTACGTAATGAAAGATCGCGGTTTCATCGAGCGCCTGATTGAGCGCGCAAAAGCAGCTAAATGTTCAGCGCTAGTATTAACACTCGATTTACAAATCTTGGGCCAACGTCATAAAGATTTAAAGAATGGCTTATCAGCCCCTCCAAAACTCACTATCGCCAATATGATCAATATGGCTAGCAAGCCACGCTGGTGTATGGGGATGGCAATGACACCGCGCAGAACTTTCCGCAATATCGTTGGTCATGCTACCGGTGTGGGCAACATGTCTTCACTCTCCTCCTGGACTGCAGAGCAGTTTGATCCAGGCCTGAATTGGGGTGATGTGGAGTGGATCAAAAAACTCTGGGGCGGAAAGCTCATCATTAAGGGCATCTTGGATGAAGAGGATGCACGCTTGGCCGCCAACTCTGGGGCTGATGCGTTGATCGTTTCTAACCATGGTGGTCGTCAACTTGATGGTGCAATATCGAGCATCAAGGCCTTGCCTGGAATTGTGGATGCTGTTGGTAAAGATATTGAAGTATGGATGGATGGCGGCATTCGCTCAGGACAGGATGTCTTAAAAGCTTGGGCATTAGGTGCCCGCGGCACAATGATTGGTCGCCCCTTCCTGTATGGCTTAGGCGCCATGGGAGAGGCAGGCGTAACTAAATGCCTCGAACTCATTCACAATGAATTGGATATCACTATGGCATTTACAGGTCATCGCGATATTCAGAATGTGACTAAAGACGTTTTATATCCAGGAACTTTTTAAATTTCTTACCTCCTTAACCACCCCGTCCTAGTCTTTGGAATTTCTTTCCTCTGTTTTGCTTTGTCTGTTTGGTTTGGTAATGCGGTACTGAGCCGCTATCGCAGCAAAGACACCGAAACCTCCGAAGACTTGGGCGTTATTCAAACCGCAACACTCACTTTGCTGGCCCTTATTATTGGCTTTACCTTTTCAATGGCCATTGATCGCCATGACAATCGGGAGACACTCGAAGAAGGTGAAGCCAATGCTATTGGCACGGAATATCTCAGAGCCGATCTCCTCCCTACAAGCACCTCAGCAAGAACTAAAGACCTGCTCAATCAATACCTTGACCAGCGCATTCTTTTTTATTCCAGACAGAATAAAGAAAAGATCTTGGAGATCCAGCAAAAGACTGATGCACTTCAGAATGCACTCTGGAACGAAGTGTTCCCCATAGCACGCACTCAATCAACCCCCGCTATGGCCTTAGTGGTATCTGGCATGAATGATGTTTTAAATTCTCAGGGGTATGTACAAGCAGCTTGGTGGAATCGCATTCCCTATCCAGCTTGGGCGCTGATGGCAGCCATTGCTTTGTGTGCAAACATATTAGTTGGCTTTGGTGCTCGCAACTTTAATAAGAATATTGGCTTATTCATGATCTTCCCCTTTGTCACTGCAGTCTCTTTCTTTTTAATCGCAGATATAGACAGCCCAAGGGGCGGCGTCATTCGAATTGAGCCGCGCAACTTGATCATTCTCAAGCAAAACTTAAATCCCAAGATGAACTCTGTAGCCCCATCTTCCAGCAACAACTAAGCTTTACCAATTAGGCGTTAATTATGAAACGTGTTGTTGATGTATTTAAGAATCGTGGCCGTGAATTGGTTTGGACTTATGTCATTCACCTCCAAAATGATGATGAGTTTCATCCTGGTCAGCTTGACTTTGAGGTAGAGGCCCTCCGCCTTTCTCAACTAGATAAAAGAGGTCTAGCGAGCGAATTGAGCGCTAAAGTCAGGCTCAACTGAGCCTCAATCAGGCCTTTAACCCCTAAATTAAGGGGATTTAACCCTAGAGTTGTTATTGTTAATGAGATTCATTATCATTTATGAAGAATCTACATCCTCAATAGAGCCCTAGTATGTCTAAAACGCGCTACCACCCTCTTTCCATCTTCCTTCATTGGTTTGTATTCTTGCTGGTCATAGCAGCATTTATTGCCATTGAATTAAAGGGGCAATTTCCCAAGGGAAGCGAGCCGCGTGAGCTTTGCAAAACTATCCATGGTGTTATTGGTCAACTCATTTTTATTGCCATGGCCTTTCGCCTAGTGGTTCGCTTGGTTTATGGTGTTCCCGGCCCCATCAACCCAAGGCCTCTCATGAATTCTTTGGCTAAAGCAATGCATTGGCTAATGTACGCCTTACTGTTGATATCACCTATCTTTGGCATTCTTTATTTTCAGTATGGCGGTAAGGAAATTCATTTCTTTGGATTGGTGTGGCCTCAGCTACTTACCCCTAATCCAGAGATGAAAAAACTCGTCGAAGGTATTCATGAATTTTTAGGAAACTCACTCTATTTCTTGATCGGCATTCATGCTCTTGCTGGCTTATGGCAACATTACATCTTGAAAGACGATACACTTCGTCGCATGTTAAACAAGATTAAAGCGCACGCTTAAGGATTGTCTCGAATGAAACCACTATCTAAAAAAGCCAAGGTAGCTATTGGCTGGACAGTTTTAATGACGGTTGTTGGCACTGCCATGTTGCACCAATGGGAATTCTTTGCGATGGGCTGCGCATCACTAGCGCTATTGCTAGTTGCCAATCACTACGATCTTCTCAAGGATCCTGACGACAAAAAATAAACCCCGCCTATTTAGACGGGGTTTATTTAGATCAACCACTTTGCTAACCCTTTGACTAGAGAGTCGGGTAGTCGGTATAACCTACTTCTTGCCCACCATAGAAAGTTGCACGGTTATAAGGATTTAGCGAGGCATTCTGCAAGAATCGCTCAGCCAAATCTGGATTAGAGATATACCAGCGACCATACGCTACAGCATCAGCTAAATCTTCCTCCAAGACCTTCTCACCCATCGCTTGATCGTAACCGCCTGCAGTAATAAATTTACCCTGATAAGCCTTTCGGAAGAGTTCAGAAGTGACTGGTGCATCTTCATTTACCTGGTCACCGCCGCCAGCACTAGTAGAGCGTGGCTCAATCATGTGAACATAAGCCAAGTTATAGGTATTTAACTTATGGATTGCTGCTGTAAATAATGCCACGGGATCACTATCAGCCATGTCATTGAAAGTTCCGTATGGAGAGAGTCTTACACCAACCTTATCACTTGGGAATACCTTAACTACAGCATCAATGACTTCACCCAATAGACGTAAACGATTCTCGATTGAGCCACCATATTGATCATTGCGTTGATTGGTTTGATCTTGCAAGAATTGATCTAATAAATAGCCATTTGCAGAATGAATTTCAATACCGTCAAAGCCGGCCGCTTTTGCATTCTTGGCTGCCATCTCGAATTCGCCCAAGAGGCGCGTGATATCAGCGAGCGTCATAGCTTTAGGCGTCTCATAATCATGCAGCTTCCAGTCAGCGCCATAGGTTTGTCCTGCAGCAGCAATGGCTGAAGGTGCCTCTGGCAGACCCTGCTCTGGATGCAATGAAGAATGGGAGATGCGACCTACGTGCCATAACTGCGCAACGATAGTGCCGCCCTTGGCATGCACAGCATCCACAATTTCCTTCCAAGCCGCTGTTTGCTCTGGCGAATAAATACCAGGTGTTGCTGGATAGCCCATTCCTAATGGTGAAATTTGGGTTGCTTCTGTAATGATGAGGCCTGCACTTGCACGCTGAGCGTAGTAAGTTTTTGCCAAAGGATTTGGAACATCACCAGCGATCGCACGCATCCTGGTAAGCGGAGCCATCACAAGACGATTCTTTAACTGAATTGAACCCAGCTTAACTGGGGTGAACATAATTTCTTTACCGGACATGAAATACTTTCTTTTTAAATAATGAAACAACAAGAATGACTCTAATCATTTTTTAATATCTTTGCAGGACTGACTATGGTTTTTTGAGATTAACTCCAAATCGCTCTCGAATGCAGTCTGATAAAGCTGCAAACTCTGCTTGATGGGCAGTTGAGGATCGTGCCACGAGAGCTATCACTCTTTTAGGAGCAGGGGCCGCCATTGCTTTCGCAACGAGGTCACTGTTATTGAGCAGACTACTCTTCACAGCCATCTCAGGAAGCAACGCAATACCAAAACCAGACTCAACCATTTGAAGCAAGGTCAGTAAGCTAGTGGCTTCCATGCCCTCATCTTTGCGAATATCCGCCTTCTTACATGCCTGCAAACTATGCTCGCGCAAGCAATGACCCTCCTCTAAGAGCAATAACCTCTCTGCCATTTTGGCGGGCAAAGTAACTTCCTTGCCCTTGAGCGCTAGATCGCCCTCGCGCGCTACCAACCAGAAAGGGTCATCAAATAATTCTTCGACAAGCAGGCCGCTAACATCGTATGGCAAGGCAATTAATGCAAAATCCAACTTATGGTCAGTAAGTCTTGATAGTAAATTTGCTGTGAGATCTTCTCTCAAGGTGATTTTGAGTTCTGGAAATCGTTTACGAACTTCAGGCAGAACTGTTGGCAATAAAAATGGTGCAATCGTGGGAATGACACCCAAACGAATTGTCGCTGTCATAGGCTTGCCCGAGGCGCCAGCATACTCAACCAAATCTTCTGATGCAGTCAAAATCGTTTTGGCGCGCTCAAGCACCTCTAAACCAGCAGGCGTAACCGACACATTTTGACGATCACGCTCAACCAACTTAATACCCAAACCCTCTTCCAACTCCTTTAAGCCAGCACTTAAGGTCGACTGCCCCACAAAACAGGCTTCAGCTGCACGTGTGAAATTGAGCTCCTTAGCCAAGGCAACCAAATAACTTAGCTGCCTTAAGGACGGTAAATAGGCCATAATGCCTCCTTATCGAATAATTAGATAAATAGTAGCATAATTATTCATTGGACTGATTAATAAATCAAGCCCACAATCCATTCCATGGTTGAGCGAGCAATAAGCAAGAAGTAATGCGAACCCAACAAACTTTTTAAACACTGAATTTTTAGCAATTAAGTAAAGGAATCGAAATGGCACGTCCAGAAATCAAAACCATCCAGAATTTAGAATCGGCATTTGCTGGTGAATCTATGGCTCACATCAAGTATCGTTATTTTGCGAAGTTGGCACGCGCAGCTGGCGATGAAGAAACTGCAAAGATCTTTGAGGCCACCGCAGAACAAGAAGTCATGCATGCATTCGGTCACTTAGATTTACTCTACCCTGCCGATACGATTACACCAGCGCGTGCATTAGAGATTGCAATTGCAGGCGAAACTTATGAGTACACCGAAATGTACCCATCTTTTCGTAAAACAGCAGTTGAAGAAGGTAATACTGCAGCTATTCATGAAATTGATGAACAAATTGCAGAATCTAAAGAGCACGCTGAGCAGTTTCAGGCAATGTTGTTAAAAGCAGCCAAACGCTTTGCTGCGTTGGCAAATGTCGAAGAACGTCATGCTAACCGCTACAAGGAAGCCTTAGAGAAGGCAAAAGTGTTTTCTACCCAATAAAAGCGCAGTCAAGAAATAAAACTCAACTGAATTTAAACTGATATCAATTACTAAAGGAATCATCATGAAATCATGGCAATGTATCGTATGTGGCTTTATCTATGACGAAGCAAAAGGCTTACCAGAAGATGGGATCGCTCCCGGCACTGCTTGGGCCGATATTCCCGAAGATTGGGAATGTCCAGATTGTGGCGTATCAAAATCAGACTTTGAAATGGTCCAGATTTAAGCCCATTGCAATCACTTAAGCCATTCAATTACATCATTTAATGCATTACTAGGGAGCCCAGTCTTGGATCAAAATACATCACAATCCTCATCCGCTATTGTCATCATTGGCAGCGGATTGGCTGGTTATACCGTTATCAGAGAGATTCGTAAACTCAATAAAGAAATTCCAATTACGCTCATAACCAAAGAGCCTGGATACTTTTACTCTAAACCAATGCTCTCAACTGCGCTCGCAAGCAAAAAAGATGCCGCGCAATTGGTATCTACACAAGCAGAAGGAATGGCAACGCAACTAGAGCTCAAAATCTTGTCTGAAACAGATGTGAGTGCGATTGATAGCACCAAGCAAGCCATCAGCACCAGCAAGGGCGAAATTACCTACAGCAAACTTGTCTTAGCGCTAGGTGCTGATCAAATTCGTTTACCACTTCAAGGTAATGCCGCGAATGAAGTATTGACTGTCAATGATCTTGAGGATTATGCAAAGTTTCGCAATGCTATTGCCGGTAAGAAGAAGGTTGCTATTCTGGGGGCAGGCCTAATTGGCTGTGAGTTTGCCAACGACCTAGTCTTGGGCGGCTATGAAGTGGATGTGATTGATTTAGCGCCTCAAGCCCTTGGGCGCCTCATTCCTGAGGTGGCAGCCAATGACCTGCAAAGCAAGTTAAGTGCGGCAGGAGTACGCTGGCATTTCAACACTACAGTACAGTCAATTGATCGCGCTAATGACCAACTCAACATCACCTTGGCGAACGGAACAGTCTTAGCCAGTGATGTAGTGCTATCAGCCGTAGGTCTAAAACCAAGACTTGATCTTGCAAAGGCATCTGGTATTGCTACGGGCGTTGGCATTGAAGTAAATCGCGAACTAGAAACCAATCTGCCACATGTTTATGCCCTAGGTGATTGCGCCGAAGTCGAAGGTCTTGTACTTCCATATGTCATGCCCATCATGCAAGCAGCAAGAGCATTGGCAGTGACGCTGACTGGACAACGCACTGCCCTGACCTACCCTGCAATGCCAGTAATGGTGAAAACTCCTGCATTGGCGACGATAGTTTCACCGCCAGCTAAGGGTGCTATTGGAGAGTGGAAGACGAATCCTGTTGAGGGCGGGCTTGAGGCACGTTTTGAGGCTACTGATGGCAAGCTATTGGGATTTGTATTAATGGGCGCAGCTACCGCCCAGCGTGGCACCCTTACCAAGGAGTTGCCAGCCATCCTTCCCTAGGACTAGGCTGCTAGTCAACAAAAAGGCCCGCATTGCGGGCCTTTTCTTTAACGCTAACTAGGGGTGATTAAGAAACGATCACAAACCAAGTAGTGTTGTGTGACTGAGCAACCATCAAGAACAGCATTGGGATGGAAAGCAATGTGTTCAAACGGGATGTCAACATCGCTACGCGTGCAGACTTTGCTTTTACATCAGCTTCAACAGTCACGATGCCAAGAGCACGCTTCTGGTTAGGCCAAATGATGAACCATACGTTAAACGCCATTACCAAAGCAATCCACATACCCAAGCCAATGGCGCGGAATGGAGCTTGCAATGTGAAAGCTTGATGTGCATAACCGTTTAGTACTGCAAGGATCAAACCAGTGAGTACTGTGAACAGCGCTGCATAACGGAACCAAAACAATGCCGCTGGAGCAATCACTTTACCAATCGCTGGCTTTTGCTCATCAGGGATTTTTGGCATGGAAGGAATTTGCACGAAGTTGAAATACCAGAGCAAACCAATCCACATTACACCAAACATCACGTGCAACCAACGGAATATAAATGGCAATTCAGCAGAGCTAAAGTTACCGCCCAAAGCCAGGATAATTAGAACGAGGAGCACAAAACCAGCTAATACTGTGCGCCCCAATGAGGTCAAAATTGAAGCCATGAAAGGATCTCCTATATATAAGAATGCGGTACAACTATAAACGATTCTGATAGTTTTGTTCAGGTGGCCAAAAATCCAGAATTCTTACTTAAAATAGTGACTTCGCCTGTTTTGGGGCGCAAAATAAGCAAAAAAACAATCCACACGAGACAGCCTATGCCTGCCCCTTCATTTTTCAAAGCACTAGCTTGCCTAAGCTTCATGGCATTCGGATTCATCTTTAGCGTTCACGCCCAAGAATTCCCTCCCAAGAAAACCATCACGATTGTGGTCGGCTTTGCTGCCGGCGGATCTGCCGATAGCGCTGCGCGCGTCATTGCTAAAAAATTAAGTGAAGACCTTGGACAAAACGTCATCGTAGATAACAAGCCTGGTGCAGGCGGCAATATCGCACATGCCTATACCGCCACAGCACCAGCGGATGGATCAGTCATTCTATTTGGCTCTATCGGACCGTTATCGATCGCACCTCACCTGATGAAGTTGCCCTACGATCCACAAAAAGATTTAGCCCCTTTAACGATGGGCGTTACATTTCCAAATGTCCTAGTAGTTATTCCGGAACTTGGCGTAAAGAACTTTAAGGACTATGTTGCCTTGGCCAAAAAGAATCCTGGCAAGATTACTTTTGCCTCTACTGGAAGTGGTTCGGCGTCACACCTACAGGGAGAACTTTTAAACGTACGGGCCGATATTGATACTGTCCACGTGCCTTATAAAGGTGGCAGCCCCGCTATGGTCGACCTTCTGGGCGGCAGAGTCTCGTCTTACTACTCAGCTCTTGCAACCGCCGACCCTTACATTAAAAATGGTAAGTTAATTCCGATTGCCACTACTGGATTGAAGCGAGCGCCTACCCTCCCAAATGTACCAACGATTTCAGAGTCAGGCTACCCAGGGTTTGATGCTAGCAATTGGTATGCATTTGTCGCGCCAGCAAAAACGCCCGATGTGATTTTAGAAAAATGGAATAAAGCACTGGTAGCTGTACTTAAAGATAAAGCTACAAATGCACAATTAGCAGAGCATGGCTTAACTCCAAATCCTGGAAGCCGTGAAGACTTACAGAAATATATTGCAAGTCAGTCTGCGATGTGGGGCAAGATTATTGCCGATAGAAAAATAACCGCCGAGTAACTTGCGCGTTACCTAGCGGTTATTGCTGAATACAGCTTATAGGTCTTAGCTACTACTTACTGAGCAGTCCAGCCGCCATCCATATTCCAAGCTACACCGCGTACTTCAGAGGCGTCAGGACCGCAGAGGAACACTGCGAGAGCAGCTAGCTGCTCTGGAGTGACAAACTCTCCTGAAGGCTGCTTCTCAGATACGAGGGCAGTTTTAGCCGCTTCGTTAGAAATACCTTCACGCTCAGCGCGTGCATCTACCTGCTTTTGTACCAATGGCGTTAATACCCAACCCGGACAAATCGCATTGCAAGTAATACCAGTACGAGCATTCTCAAGGGCGGTAACTTTGGTTAAACCAACGATGCCATGCTTAGCTGCGACATAAGCCGCTTTTTGTGTTGACGCAACCAAGCCGTGTACGGAAGCAATATTAATGATGCGACCCCAGTTTCGCTGCTTCATACCTGGTAGCGCATGGTGTGTAGTGTGAAATGCTGAACTCAAATTTATCGCGATGATTGCATCCCATTTATCAGTTGGGAATTCTTCAATATTGGCCGTGTACTGTATACCAGCGTTATTAACCAAAATATCCAAAGAACCAAAACGCTTTTCAGTTTGCTTGATAAGGTCTTCGATCTCAGCAGGCTTGCTCATATCTGCGCCGTGGTAATCCACCTCTACACCACATGCTTTGATCTTTGCAATCGCTTCGTCTTTTTCACCAAAACCATTGACCATGATATTGACTCCCTGCTTTGCGAGGGCAATTGCCATACCCAAACCAATGCCGCTAGTGGAGCCTGTAACTAGAGCTGTTTTACCTTTTAAAGCAGACATATTCATCTCTCAAAGAATTTTAATAAAAACATAGGATACAACGGACAGAATTAAATCAAATGCAACCAATGACCTAATTGGTGCCAAAAACTTTCTGGCACAAGGGTTAGCAACCAGGTTAAGGTGAGATAGCGCAGCATCTTGCCGATGAACATATAAATTAAGCACGGTTGCCAAGCAAGTTTTAACCAACCAGCAGCAAGGCATAGGGGGTCACCAAACCCAGGCAACCAAGAAAGTAACAGAATTTTTGGACCCCAAGCTTCTAGCCAATCTTTGAGGCGTTCATTTTTTGGCTCTCCAACTGATTTCATGCTCCTACGGGCAATGAGACCAAACCACCAGTCGAACATACCCCCCAAAGTATTGCCGACGGTGGCAACAATAATCGCAACCCAATATAAATCTGGGTTAAGGGTGATGTAGCCAAAAAGTATTGGCTCCGAACCAACCGGCAATAAGGTTGCCGATACAAAAGCACTAATAAATACTGCTGGTAAGCCCACTGAGGGCATTCCAAACCAACTAAAAAAATGTGCAAGTGCGTGCTCCATGAAACGCATACCCCTTATATATTGCTTTCTAAGGATTTATAAACCCTAATGAGTCCATTTTGCCCTCTTTTGTTCATTCTCCAAGAATTTCAAATCTTGCTTAAACTAGTGGTTTTGCAGCATTCAGTAGCCCAAACCCTATAAAACGAGACATTCATGAATCACCTTATCCCCAAACCAGACCAATACCAAGAAATGCGCGAAGCATTGCGTGATCTCTGTGGTTCTTTTGATTCCGCCTATTGGCAGAAGATTGATCACGAACGGGACTATCCAGAGGCTTTTGTAGATGCCATGACCAAGGCTGGTTGGTTAGCCGCTTTAATTCCAGAGGAATATGGTGGCTCTGGCTTGGGTCTGGCAGAGGCCTCCGTGATTATGGAAGAGATCAACTTTTCTGGGGGTAACTCAGGTTCATGCCACGGACAAATGTACAACATGGGGACATTGTTGCGTCATGGTTCAGAAGCTCAGAAAAAAATGTATCTGCCGAAAATTGCATCAGGCGAATTACGTCTTCAAAGCATGGCAGTTACAGAGCCCACTACCGGAACAGATACCACCAAACTGAAAACCACTGCAGTCAAAAAAGGTGATAAGTATGTGGTGAACGGCCAAAAGGTGTGGATCTCGAGAATTCAGCATTCTGATTTGATGATCTTGTTGGCACGCACCACCCCACTGAGTGAGGTGCAGCGTAAGTCAGAAGGAATGTCGATCTTTATCGTCAATCTTAAAGATGCGATTGGTAAGGGTATGGAAGTTCGTCCTATTGCCAATATGGTGAACCATGAAACCAATGAGGTCTTCTTTGATAACTTAGAAATCCCCGCTGAAAATCTGATTGGCACCGAAGGTCAAGGATTCAAATACATTCTAGATGGTCTTAATGCTGAACGCGTTCTTATCGCCGCTGAATGTATCGGTGATGCTTACTGGTTTATTGATCGCGCTCGTCGCTATGCGAATGACCGCGTTGTTTTTGATCGCCCGATCGGCAAAAATCAAGGGGTTCAATTTCCGATTGCCGATAGCTATATCGAAACCGAAGCTGCTAACCTCATGCGCTTCAAGGCTTGCGAACTATTTGATAATCATCAGCCCTGCGGACCGGAAGCTAATATGTCCAAATACCTGGCTGCTAAAGCGTCCTGGGAGGCGGCGAATGTTTGCCTACAGACTCATGGTGGCTTCGGCTTTGCCAACGAATATGATGTCGAGCGTAAGTTTAGAGAAACCCGTCTCTATCAAGTGGCGCCTATTTCTACGAATTTAATTTACTCTTACATTGCTGAACATGTTCTTGGCCTCCCAAGATCTTTCTAAGAAGATACTGATATGAGCATTCGTCCATTGGATGGTATTACCGTTGTCTCTTTAGAGCATGCCATTGCAGCCCCCTTCTGTACACGCCAATTAGCCGACTTAGGCGCACGAGTCATTAAAGTTGAGAGGCCTGGAGGTGGTGACTTTGCTAGAGGATATGACACCCAGGTAGATGGGCTCTGCTCACACTTTGTCTGGGTTAATCGCTCCAAAGAAAGTTTGACCTTAGATCTTAAGCAGCCAGCAGCAATTGCAGCACTCAAGACATTGCTAAAAACGGCTGATGTCTTAGTGCAAAACCTGGCACCAGGAGCCGCCGCACGTATGGGCCTAACTGCAGAAATCTTACAAAAAGAGAATCCAAAACTTATTTTGTGTGACATCTCGGGCTACGGAAATAATGGCCCTTATCGTGATAAAAAAGCCTACGACCTACTCATTCAAAGTGAAGCAGGATTTCTGTCGGTTACCGGAACTCCTGAAACACCCAGCAAAGCCGGAAATTCGATTGCTGATATTGCAGCTGGTATGTATGCCTACACGAATATCTTAGCGGCTCTATTGCAAAGAGGAAAAACAGGCAAAGGCTCAGTGATTGATATATCCATGCTTGAGTCCCTCACCGAATGGATGAGCTTTCCTCTGTATTACGCTTACAAAGGCGCAGAACCGCCACCAAGAAACGGTGCTTCTCACGCCACCATCTATCCATATGGGCCCTTTAAGGCGGGCGATGGCAAGACTGTTATGTTGGGATTGCAGAATGAACGTGAATGGGTTCAGTTTTGTGAAGTTGTTTTAGAAAACTCCGCACTCGCCCAAGATGAACGTTTTGATCGCAACTTCAAGCGCAATGAAAAGCGTGTAGAGCTATTAGAAATTATTGATGCGTGCTTTAATCAGCTTACGTCAGAGCAATTAATCGCGAGACTGGAGAAAGCGCAAATTGCAAATGCCCATCTGAATGATATGCAAGGTCTCTGGAAACATGAGCAACTGAAGGCGCGTAATCGCTGGACCGAGGTGGATACCCCCAATGGCGCCATTGCAGCGCTATTGCCGCCGGGCCTCAATGACAGCTATGACTATCGTATGGACCCTATTCCTGCTGTTGGAGAGCACAC